>NZ_DBHHGF010000006.1:0-128086 GCF_057238325.1 Olegusella sp.
TTTATGAGGTGTTCATACTCGATATTGTCCTTGATGAGTTCCTCATAGATTTTGTATGCGTCTTTTTCTTCCTTTCCGTTCTTTTCCGATAAAGGCGGCTCTCTCAAAGGAGAGGGGTTAGGGGAAAGGATAGGAATGGAATCGGTACTTAATCCATCTTTATTTATTTCTTCTTTTTTTGATAGATCAGTTTTTTGTATATCTTTATTTAATTGCATTGGATTTTCCGACGTCGGATTATCCGTTGTCGGATTTTCCAATACCGGCTTATCCGATGTTGGATTTTTGGGTACCGGACTTTGCGGCTGCTCATAAATGGCATAGGTAATAGCTGTCATTTCCCCTTTCTCATCCCTGCCTTACGACCTTTCGATATATCCTGTCTTTTCAAGCTCCAAGACAGCAGTACGAATGGCATCGATACTTTCTTTGTTGATATGGGAAAGTCCGGCAAGGGTATAGTCCCAGTTTTCCGGAAGTAAAAGCATCTGTGAGAGCAAGCCCTTTGCTTTTAGCGTTAGCTCTTTGTTTCGCAGATGATGATTGCTCATGACGGTATAGCCTTTGTTTTTCTCTACTCTGAAAACTGCCATGCGGATACTCCTTTCGTTTTTTATTTGTTACGCAGTAAAAGGGCAATTTTGAAAGAAAAGGTATATTTCCCTTACTTTTTCAAAACCGCCCTCTGAAAGCTTTGTATTTCAAGCCCTTATTTACCTCTACTTCGTAACATGGGCATGAAAAAAGCGGCATCCTATGCTTCCTTTAACAGAAGCGAAAGAACACCGCTTTTACGATTTCCTATTTAGTTTTGATCCTCACAACATGCTTTGTGCTATCTGTGGTAAAATGTTCCTATCTGCAAGAGTTTTTACAGCACATCAAGGCTTTTTCCTCAAAAGTAGTAAATTGGTAGTAAATTCAACTTGTTCTCTTGCAAATATCCTTGTATTTCAAGGGGTTTGAGGGTTAATTATTAAAGTTTATTATAAATAAGGAGTTTTTATAGTTTGTATTTTAGAAAGGAGATGTTGATGAATTTGAAGGATTTACGCATTCTATTAAAGAAACTAAGGGGGGGGGTAATTGTACTTTTTTCGCTTGCCCTGCTGACAAGCGCCTTGTTTACACGTGTTGCGTATGCACGGGATAGTACTGAATTTGAGCATCCCGATTATATTGAGGTAGAGCTCCTTGCGACTCGATATCCTCTTGGTCCTGATAGAAGGCCAGATACAACCAAGCCAAAGTATGAGTCTGTCGTTGCCAAATTTAAAATTCACAGAACTACAGCTGAACTGATCGATTGCATCTACACTGGTAACGAAAACCAGTTTTCTGCCGATGTCAATCCTCATAATGGCGATGATGATTGGCAGTTTGTTATTTATGCTCCGGCAAATGAGCCTGGCGGTATTGCTAATAAAATGACATATCGGTGTCGAGAAATTCCAACGCCTGGATTTACTTCTCAGATAAAGACAGACGACAATGGAGTTTTTCATCTTACCAATACGCGCAAGCTTGGAACGATTAACTGGACAAAGCTTGATGCAAAGACCTCCGAGAAAATCGGTGGTTCTGAGTGGTTGATTACGGGAGCAGATGGCTTCTCCAAGAAAGTCGTTGACAATGGTGAGAATGACGAAGATCCCGAAATTGGTTCACTGAAGGTTTCTGGTTTTGCTTGGGGCGTAAAGAAGGACACCCAAAACATGTGGGGTACCTATGCGCTAAAGGAAACCAAGGCTCCTAAGGGTTATACCATCGACGAAAATACCTATACATTTGAATTCAATGAGAACAGCGACTTTGATACCCCTATTTTTGTAGGGGAGATTAAGGATGGTCGCATTCCTGGAGAACTTGCATGGACCAAGGTTGCCGCTGAGAACTCCGAGCTGTTGGGTGGTTCAGAGTGGCTGCTCGCAGGTGAAAATGGTTTCTTAAAGACGGTAGTCGATAATGGTGAGAACGACGAAGATCCTGCTCTTGGTTCGCTGAAGGTGACAGGTCTTGAGTGGGGTAGCTATACACTTAACGAGACAAAGGCACCCGAAGGCTATGAGATTAACCCTGAGACCCATGCCTTTGATTTGACCAACACACATCTCTCCGCTGTGCTTGATCCCATTAGCAATAAGAAGATTCCTGAGACCCCTAAGCCTCCCAAGGACACTCCGAAGACTCCCGAGACTCCCAAAAAGACTCCTAAGCGCAAGACTGTTACAAAGAAGATTAAGAAATCTGCACTTCCTCAGACTGGAGACAACTCATATGTCCCGTTTGTGACTGGCGCAGGTGTCATTGTTCTGCTTGCAGGCTTAGGTCTACAGCAGGCTCGCAAGAATAGCTAATACAGCCTTGTTATTGAGTTTCCTGAGTCCCCAATTGATTATCGAGGAATCCACCAGGTAAACTGAGATAAAAGAGTAGGTAGATGGTCTGCAGAAAAATCTGATCCAATCTGAGGTTGGGTCAGATTTTTAGCTTAGAACAGGTTTGGGTAGAGGTGGAGCGGCTTTATAGTGGCCTTACAAGGAGTCGGGGAAACTTTCGAGAGAGTTCATCATTCCGACGATGATATCGTCAGGAGTAAAGGCTGCCAGTGTGGACAAGAAGTTCCGCGCAACAGGAAAAACTTCTGCATCTAGTGATGCCTGGGCGCATTCCATAAAGACCCCAGACATCTCATCGGTGGGTGACTCGGGAATATGGTGAGTCTCAAGGACGTGGTGCAGTTCGGTGGGTGAGAGCGGCTCGCGTGCATCTTTGGTGCCTGTCTGCATTGCGAGTGCTGTGAGTTCCATTGCAATGGTCGGCGCAGCAGCTGGCACAAATTGCGTTGCCATCTGATAGCACGCACGTGCGGCCAAAATGTTGCCCTGCTTCCATTGGAAGAAAGCCATGCGGTAGTAAGCAGTACCAACAGCTTGAGGATCGTGCGCTTCTTTAAGCAACCGCGTTAGAAGCTCAACAGCTGCTTTATCATTGTCTGATGCTTCCAAACAACGTACCAATTGCAATTTTGCATGTGCATCCAGAGGAGCAATACGCACCAGTTCTTGGGCATGTTCTGTCGCGCGTTTAGCATGGCCCAGCGCGAGCTCAGCCATAACTGCGAGCACATGAGCATTGTAATAGGTATCAGGTACTAGCATGAGGCTGCGACCATTGGCTTTGTGACTGCGATTGTATAGCGCACGGTCTACAAAACTCGAGAAATAACGCCACTCTACCTGCGGAGAATCAGCATATGCACTGGCTGCATCCAATGGTTCCAGCGCAGTCTTGAGTACTTCAAGAGCAGCTGTGGCGTTGCGAGCTTGTAACGACCTGCGCGCTAGCTCGCAGGCACGAGATAGTACATCGCCTGTCATAAATTCTTCGACAACTGATTGAGGCTCTCCATCAATCGATCCGCGTACTAGAGCATTTGCTGTACGCTCTGCAGCGCTACGAACACTAGGGTCAGGATCGTCTCCCGCCAGCTCAAGGATGGTGTGGACGTTATGCTGAGTTGCATGCTCACGCGCAGGTGCTACCAAGCGCCGCAAAATATCATCAGCGATTGCTTCGCGCTTCTCGGATTCTTGGATAGCAAGTCCGCTTACGTGGTCGGTGCCTAGCGCATTTGCTAGGTGTTTTGGTAGTTTGCGTGTTGACATCGAAACGCTTTCATAACGCCGCCGCGGGCAGAAGCGCTCTTCTGAAAGAGAAAAACTCTGCGTAACAGGACGCAAAAAGCCATCCTCAAGGCGCATGACAGGACAGAAGGGTCGCATAATTTTTTCGAGGTCATCGGTATGATCAAGCTCCGTTTTGGCAAAACGCCAACGGTCAAAATCCACCGAGAGATAGCAATCATGACGCGAGGCATTATCCAGAATGCCTGCTACCCAAACATGCTTAATTTTGGAGGATGCGCGAAACGCACTTACCGCCAAAAGCAGGGCGAGACGAATAGCATAAGCAGAAGCCATTTGGCGGCGCATCTGTTTGGTGGTTTTCACGCGCTTGTTTCCATCATTTAGCGTCGGCACTGCCCATGAATTGGGGAAGACATCTGAAGGTACCAGTTGAATTTCGATAGCGACATTTCCATCGGCAACATTGGTGCGCCATGATGCGGTCAAGCGATAGGGCAGCTGGAAGCTCTCGATAGCTGTTGAGATGTAGTTGCGCACTGCCCACTCACCATCAGGTTCTACACCTTCGGGCAGCTCAATAGGGGTATCAATAGGTGCAGCCTGAGCCACAATCGAAGAAGTAATGCGCTGCTGGAGAACAGCGACATCTTCTTCGCTTGCATCCTGTGGGTCTTCAAAATAACTGTAAGCAAAGCGCAGTGCATTGAGTGCTGCCTCGATGCGCAGAATCGTGATCATTGCTGAGTAGGGAAGCTGTCCTTGCTCAATTCTAAGATAAAGCATACCTGACGCATGAGGGCGTACAATGCGTATATGAGGCAATTCAATCTTCTCGTCAAAAAGTCCCGACTCATATAGGCGATGTGCCAAGAAAAGCTCTACACCAGAGGGTAGTAGGGGTTCTTCATCCTTGGCATATTCAAACTGAGATACAGTCTCGTTGGGTTCTGCTTCGCCAAGATCTGCTTCTTCAAGGGCGGGGGCACCGTAGAAGTTTTCGCGTTCACGTACATCTGCAGTAAAAAGTTTGAGCTCACCTAAAGGATCAGGGCTTTCAAGTAGCTTTTTGGTGAACTCTGTAAAGTCAAGTTGTGACTGGCGATAAGCGGGCTCACCATCATCTTCGGCTACTACAGGCGCTTCAGACGAGTTAAGTGCCTGATCGGCATTCGTAGTATTGAGGTTCAGCTTGAGATTGGGTACATCCTTTCTTTTGGAGGTATCTTCAGCTGCAAGCTCTGTAGCATCAACAGGGCAAGTAGTTTTGACATCATCAACAGCAAGAGGCTTTCTTGCTGGCAGCACCTCGCGTTTTGACTGCAAAAGAAAATATGCGCTGAC
The DNA here is from genome assembly GCF_057238325.1 of Olegusella sp. Taxonomy (NCBI): domain Bacteria; kingdom Bacillati; phylum Actinomycetota; class Coriobacteriia; order Coriobacteriales; family Coriobacteriaceae; genus Olegusella; species Olegusella sp. The sequence goes on from NZ_DBHHGF010000006.1 coordinate 4,992, forward strand.
AGCACCACCGATAACACCCAGCAATACGGCAATGGCCAGCTCTTTGTTCGGCGTAAATCTCACTATGCTCAGTGCAGCTGATATTCCCAACACCCACAGAATCGCTTTCTTCAATTGCGATTTCCTAGTAAGTGCTAAAGCTTCCTTATTTTTTTGTTTATCAGTACGGCCAAAAAGTCGCATTCGTCTCACTTTCACAAGGCGTTCTGTATAGTTTTATACCCCAGCAGGCAGACATTAAAACCTCTCTTGCAGCAAAACAGCTGCCTTGAAGAGCTGTTAAGCAACTGTTTTCTTAGATACATTTTTTGAAGCAAAACTCGTCAAGAAATAAAGACACTAAGCTTTGTACGCTCAACCTTGCTATGCCTTTTCGATATGTCTCCACTGCTGCAGACATATATCAAAATCAGGCACACTTTTTCTGACATCCGCAAAATGGGACTGCGGTGGAATCTAGACTAGATATGACGAATAAAAAGTCCCGATAGGAGTTTTGGCTCAAACCACGTTGACTTTGGCGGCATCAACAAACCAGCATCGGATACAGACATCAGCTCATCGAGCGAAGTTGCGTGCAGAGTGATGGCAACGCCCGTATCTCCTGCGGCTTCCCCACTGCGTCGAGCTGCGTCTTTGCCACCAATAAAAGAAATGCGTGGGTCAACTGTAGGGTCATTGATGCCAAAAATCGGGCTTAAGATAAGATTTTGAACAAGAGAGGTATCAAGCCTTGCAACAGGGTCATCTTTTGCAGACTTCTCAGTAAGTCTTAACTCATACCATTTACCTTCTAGTTTCAAGCCAAACATGCCTTTTTGAGCAGGGTTTACCACATCATCTACCTCCGTAATGGCAAAGCCCTGCTTGCTCAATTCCGCAAATATTTCAGTTTGCGTTTTACTGCCTTTATCAGTGATAACGCGGTTGTACGGCAAAATATGCAATTGGCTTGCTGGAAAAAGTACGGCTAAAAATGTGTCTGCTTCGCTGGAGGTGTTCTGGCCTGTTTCCTGCAACTTTGCGCGCTTTTCTTGGCACACCGCAACCGCTGATGCAGCTCGATGATGCCCATCGGCAATGTAGGCACAAGGTATTTGGTCGAGCATGAGTTGTAGTGATCCCACAGCTACATCGCGTGCCACGCGCCAAATGCTGTGATGGCAGCCAGCCTCATCTGTAAAATCGTACAGTGGCTCTGCACTGCTCATCAGTGTAATCAAGGCATACAGTGCACTGTTGTCGCGATAAGCAAGGAAAATGGGTCCTGTCTGCGCACTAGTTGCGCGTATGTGGTTAATGCGATCTTGCTGCTTGTCTTTGCGCGTCAACTCGTGACGGCGGATGACACCATCTTCGTAATCAGATACCGCTGCTCCGCAAACCAAACCCGTTTGGGTATGCCCATCGACTGTCATGCGCCAGATATAGTAACAAGCCGACTCATCGCGCAATAAAGTGCCATCAGCTACACGCTCATTAAGCAGCTGACGTGCCTTTTCGTAAACCTCGGGAGCATACATGTCCTGCTCTGCTGAAAAAGCGGTTTCAGGCCGATCGATGGCCAAGAATGACTGAGGATGTGCTGCTACATACTCGGCTGCACTTGTACGGTCAAACACATCATAGGGTGGAGCAGCAAAATCGGCCGCTCTCTCAGGTGTGGGACGAAAACAGAATATTGGCTGAGTGTGCATGGATATCCCTTTTGCTGTGGCCGCACGAGTTTATTGCAACTCAAACAGAGAACGAGTTTATTGCAACTCAAATAGATTGTGAGTTCATGGTAACCCAAGCAGAGTATTGAGTTCGTGACAACTCAAGTAGATAAAATAGATTTGTATATTTCGAGTCGCAGTGACGTATTTAACAAGAAATTTGCCGCTAAGCTTGGAGGAATTGAATGAATTATCGTTTTTTATCAGATCTTGATGCAGGTGGTCCACGAGGTATCGAGCGAATTGTCGATCTTGCACAGCGCCCCTGTATCCTTTTTGATTTTGATGGCACGCTGGGTAATACCACTCATTCAATCGTGGCTACAGCGCATACCGTGTTAAGCGATTTTGGCATGAGTGAAGAAGAGATGGGCGACTTGCGTCGTCTGATTGGGCCACCTTTTCCTCAAGCATATACCGAGGTATATGGCTTATCAGAGAAAGATGCGGCTACAGTCACTGCACATTATCGTAGACTGTATGATGCCTGCGGTCCCGAAGCCTGGCCTCCTTTTGCCGGTATTCCCGAGTTGTTGGCGCAGTTGCAGGCCAATGGGCGCCATTTAGCTGTTGCTTCATCCAAACGACAGAGCCTGCTTGAGCGTTGTGTGGGCGATGGTAAGATTGCTGATTATTTCGAAACCATTGAAGGCAAGAAAAACGATACTAACAAGCAGACCAAAGCTGATACCATCCAGGCTGCCATCGACAAGCTAGGTTTTACGGCTGGACAAGCGGTAATGGTAGGCGACAGGCATTATGATGTTGAAGCCGCCAAGCAAGTTGGCATGCCCTGCATCGGTGTCTACTTTGGCGATACAGCGCCTGCCGGCGAGCTTGAGGAAGCAGGCGCCATCACGGTGGTACACAGTGTGGCCCAGCTTGGTCGTATCCTTCGCGGCCTTTAGTTGTTGAACTGAAGGGCAAAAACCACCGTTCACGGTGTTCTCATGGAGACGAGCGGAAAATTTTGTCAGAGCTCGCCTACGATGGGTATACAAAAGCCAACGGGTGCACACCCGTACAAGCTACGAACAAAGGAGCTTATCATGACACTGATTGACGACATGTCAGAGACCGCCCGTAAGATTTTTCTAGCCGGTATTGGTGCTGTTGCAACTGGCGCAGAAATGTCTGGTCAGATTGCAGAAAAGTCTGGCGCGATTATCGAAGAGCTGGTCAAGAAGGGCGAGCTTACGGTAGAGCAGGGCAAGACGCTCAACGAAGAGCTCAAGCACAAGGCTTCTGCGGCAAGTAGTGATACCGAGGCAAGTATTTTGCGTGCCCGTCTGCGTGGTATGACACCCGAGGAGCGCGAGGCCTACGTGGCAAAAATTACTCAGATCAAAGAAGACCTCAATGCTGAGCCTGTTGAGGTTGATGGTGAGCCTGTTGAGGAGCCCGATATTGAGGTTGAAATTGAGGTAGAGCCAGCGGACGAGCCTAAGTCCGAGGATGCCGAGGCATAGCATTCGCTGTGCCGCAAAGGTTTTTCTTCCGTGACTGAAGACGAATTTGGACCTGAAGACCGCCTTGAGGGCTGGGAAGAAGCTCTCAAGGCGGAAGAAGGTGCCTTTGAGACTATAGGTATTTTTGGTGGGCGAGATGCATCGTCCGACCAGTACCAAATTACGCGGGCGAGCAAACTGTCTCGTCTGAGGGAAATCTTGGCGATTGCCAGCCATTATGATGTCTGGCATGGTTTGACGCCGCGGAGCATGAGGTCTCTGCTTGAGGAGCTGGGGCCTACTTTTGTAAAAGCAGGGCAGATTCTTTCTATGCGTTCGGAGATTTTGCCCGAAAGCTTTTGTGATGAACTCAAAAAGTTACGTACCGAAGTCGAGCCCATGGACCGTACGACCATGCTGCAGGCTTTGCGTGACGAATATACAACTCCCATTGAGGATATTTTTGACGCTATCGACGACGTGCCGTTGGGTTCGGCATCGGTTGCTCAGGTGCATAAGGCGCGTCTTGTTACAGGTGAGCTAGTAGCTATCAAAATTCAGCGTCCTCAGGTACAAGAAAAGATGGCGCAGGATATCTCTATCATGCGTTCTCTTGCGCGCCGTATGGACAAATTGATGCGGGGCAAGCAGTTCATCGATTTTTCTTCAGTGGTCGATGAACTCTGGCAGTCTTTTGTCGAAGAAACGGACTTTCTGGTCGAGGCTAAAAGTCTTGATGAGTTTGGCCGCAATAATGCTAACTGCAAATTTGTTGACTGCCCCAAGCCGTATTGGCGCTGGTGTACCCGTCATGTAGTCGTGATGGATTACGTTGAGGGTATCCCTGTCGACAAAACTGATGAGCTCAAAGCGGCAGGCTATGACCTCTCCGAAATTGGCTCAAAGCTGGTTGACAATTACACGCGCCAAATGCTGGACGATGGTTTCTTCCATGCCGATCCGCATCCAGGCAACCTTGTCGTACGCGATGGGCAGTTGATTTTTCTCGATTTAGGCATTATGGGACGCCTGACTGCGCTTGATCGAGCAGCACTGACCGATATGGTTGTAGCAGTAGGTACGCGTGATTCTGTACGACTCAAAGATGGTTTATTGCGTTTTGCTTCCTCCGATGTATCGGAAGTTGATCATGCGAGTTTGCTTGCAGACCTAGACCAAATTATTGCTAATTACGGTGAAGCAGATCTTTCCGAGCTCGATATCGCGGGCTTCTTTAATGCGTTGATTTCGATGGCGCGTGAAAATGGTATCGAGTTGCCGGGTACGGTTACGATGCTGGCCCGCTCGCTGGTGACCCTTGAGAGCTTGGTCGATGAATTTTTGCCTGGTACGTCTATTGTTGACATCATTGGGCAGCATGTGAGTCATGTACGCAAAGATCGCGCTGCTCCCATTGATGAGGCACGTAGTTACGCGATGGAATTTGGGCGAGCAACCCATAGTTTGCTGCAGGCAGGAAGCGAAATGTCAAACATTTCGCGCATGCTGACCCGCGGCCAACTAAGGACACAGCTTGATGTGAATGGCCTGCATCGGCCTATGCGCAGTTTGGCACATGCGCTTGACCGCTTGGCAATGAGTATTATTATCGCTGGCTTGTTTATTGGCTCATCAGTGGTGTATTTTGCCCGCATCAAGCCCGTTGTTTTTGGCATTCCTGTGATTGGATTTTTAGGCTACGTCGTGGCACTTGTTTTGGGCCTTTGGATCGTTATTTCTATCCTCCGCGAAAGCCATCGCCGCAAGCAAAATAAGTAGTTCCCCCCAGCTTACCTTGCGTCCTCCATGGTGCGAATAAGGTTCACAATTCATCAGCATCACTGTTTTGGGTTCATAATTCATCATTGACTCAAAATTTACCAGGTGTGAAGCAAAACGAGAAAAACGAACCCTTTTCAGGACGATTGATGAATCGTGAACCCTTTTGTTTGGGGAGGCCTGCACGGAGAAGTAGAGAAAAGCGCCTAGCTGCGAACAACTAGGCGCTTGATTAGTGCAAGTAACGTTACACCTGCAAAGACGTATATGCTGGTGGTCTGACTACTCCAACTCGAAAGCACCGGTGTAGAGCTGGTAGTAAGTACCCTTGACTGCAATCAGGTCATTGTGGGTACCGCGCTCGATAATGTGGCCATGATCAAGCACGATAATCACATCAGAGTTGCGAACGGTCGACAAGCGGTGGGCGATAACAAAGGTTGTGCGGCCTTCCATCAACGCGTCCATACCACGCTGCACTATCTGCTCGGTACGTGTATCGATGGAGCTTGTTGCCTCATCGAGAATCATGACTGGTGGATCGGCTACAGCGGCACGTGCAATTGAGAGCAGTTGGCGCTGACCCTGCGAAAGACGGGCAGCATTGTCGGTCAGCATCGTCTCGTAGCTCTGTGGCAGACGACGGATGAAGCTATCGGCACCTGCAATCTTTGCTGCGCGAATGCACTCTTCATCGGAGGCATCCAGCTTGCCATAGCGAATGTTGTCCATAACGGTGCCAGTAAACAAATTGGTATCCTGTAACACCATTCCGAGTGAGCGGCGCAGATCTGCTTTGCGAATCTTGTCAATATTGATGCCGTCGTAGCGAATTTTGCCGTCAGAAATATCGTAGAAGCGGTTCACCAAATTGGTGATAGTTGTTTTGCCAGCGCCTGTAGCGCCAACAAAAGCAACCTTTTGACCAGGTAATGCATACAGGGAGATATCGTGCAGTACCTCATGACCAGGCTCATAGCCAAAGTCCACATCGGCAAGCACCACTTCGCCCTGTAGCGGAATCAAATCAACCTTGCCACTGTCCCTGTGAGGGTGCTTCCAAGCCCATTTGCCAGAGTTTTCGTGGCATTCGTGCAGACTGCCATCAGGATCGCGCACAACATTGACGAGCGTAACGTAGCCCTCATCGGTTTCGGCTGGCTCATCGAGCAGCTCAAAAATACGCTCAGCACCCGCTAGGCCCATAACTACAAAGTTAATCTGGTTTGATACCTGACCAATTTGGCCAGCAAAGCGCTTGGTCATATTGAGGAAGGGAACCACGATATCAATGGAGATAATCATGCCCGAAATCGAGGGATTGGCCATATGAGTCTCAAGCATAACAACGCCCATAAGCGCAACCAACACATAGGCGATGTTTCCCATATTCATCAGGATAGGGGCAAGTGTATTGCCATAGATATTTGCCTTGTTGGAAGCCTCGAATAAACGACCATTAACCTCGTCAAAGCTTGCCTTGGTGGCCTCTTCGTGGGTAAAGACCTTGATGACTTTTTGACCACTCATAGCTTCTTCGACAAAGCCTTCAGCATTTGCAATCTCATGCTGCTGATCCAAGAAGAAGTGAGCAGAACGACTACCCAGCAGACGGGTAACCCAGAACATCAGTGCAATAACCACCAGTACTACCAGCGACAAGGGCACTGAATACCACAGCATTAAGGCGAGCACTGAAATCATGGCAATACCAGAAATCAGTAGATTGGGGAGAGCTACGCCGATAAGTTGACGCAGTGTATCAACGTCATTGGTATACGCAGACATGATGTCGCCGTGTTTGCGCGTATCAAAATACCTGATGGGCAAATCTTCCATGTGGCTAAACATATCATCGCGTACGTGCATCAGCGTACCCTGAGTGACCACAGCAGCAAGCTGGGTCTCGATGATAATGGCAACCAATGCCAACAGGTAGCAGCCCAAAAGCGTAAATGCAATCTGCATAAGAGGAGCGGCTGCTGCCGACCAATTGCCCTGCTTCCAATATTGAGCCACAACAGCAATGGCTTGCTGCAAAAACATTGAAGGCAGGGTTGCCACAATGGCCTGCGCAATGATGCAAATAACAATAATTACTGTGTAGGCGGGATAGTAACTCATCATGAGGCCGATGGCGCGTCGCAGCGTTGCCATGGGTCTGCGAGCTCCGCGCTTGTATCCAGGCTTGGAGTTGCCTTCGCCTGCGGGCTTTTGAGTTGTTTGAGCAGTTTCCTGCTTGAGTTCGTCTTGCTTACTCATCAGTCTCTCCTCCCTCCGCGATATCGCCCATACGCTCGTCGTGGGACTTTTTGTTTTGTGTTGTATAGATGTCGCGATAAATCTCGGATGTGTGTAGCAGCTCATCATGGGTACCGATAGCGCTTACACGACCGTCATTGAGTACCAAAATACGGTCTGCATCTTCGACCGAGCCCGTACGCTGGGCGATGATAATCTTGGTTGTCTCGGGCGCGTAGCTGCGCAAACCATCGCGAATTAGACGGTCGGTCTTGGTGTCTACAGCGCTTGTAGAATCGTCCATGATAAGGACGCGTGGATGCTTGAGCAGAGCGCGTGCAATACAGAGGCGCTGTTTTTGACCACCAGAAACATTGGTGCCACCCTGCTCAATATAGGTGTCATATTTGTCAGGCATCAGCTGAATAAACTCATCTGCCTGAGCAATCTTACATACTTCGATAAGTTCCTCATCGGTGGCGTTTTTATCGCCCCAGCGAAGATTTTCTTTGATGGTGCCCGAGAAAAGGACATTGCGCTGTAGCACAACTGCTACGGCATCGCGAAGGGTGTCAAGGTCATAGTCACGTACATCGTGACCGCCCACACGCACCGTACCTTCGGTTGCGTCATACAAGCGGCTGACAAGTTGGATGAGGGTAGACTTGCTGGAACCCGTTCCGCCGATAATGCCTAGTACTTCGCCACTTTTAATATGCAGATCAACGTCAGAGAGTGCCATACGGTCAGCGCGCTCAGAATAGCGGAAGCTCACGTTGTCAAAGTCAATGCTGCCGTCGCTTACCTCCATCAGAGGGTGCTCGGGATTTTTGATATCAGGGGTTTCCATGAGTACTTGGCAGATACGCTGAGCACTCTCAAAAGACATTGTAATCATGACAAAAATCATCGTGAGCATCATCAAGCTCATCAGTACCGACATACCATAGGTAAGTAGAGCAGATAAAGCACCTACTTGCATCAGGGTGCCTTTGGACTGAATGATAGCTTTACTGCCAAAGTAGATGACAAAAAGGAAGATGACATCAATCGAGAAGGTCATTACCGGGCTATTCCAAGCCAAGATACGCTCAACGTGGACAAAGTCGTGGTAGAGTGAGCCGCTTGCATCTCCAAATTTTTGCTTCTCGTATTCTTCGCGCACATAACTTTTGACGACACGTATGCCATCAATGTTTTCTTCAACGGAGTCATTCAGGCGGTCGTACTTCTTGAAAATGCGGCGGAAGATAGGCATAACCTTCGCTGCAATAAAGAAGAGGAATATACCTAGGAAAATAGCAACAACCACAAAGAGCGCCGCCATGGGGCCTGCCGTGGCAAAAGCCATGATGATGGCAAAGATGAGCATCATTGGCGAACGGATTGCTGTACGAATGATCATCATGTACGCCTGTTGGACGTTGGTCACATCTGTGGTGAGACGGGTAACCAACGACGAGGTTGAAAAACGATCAATATTGGAGAAGGAAAAATCTTGGATGCGCGAGAAGATATCGTGCCTGAGGTTTTTTGCAAAACCAGCAGAGGCGGTTGAGCAGGTCACGCCTGCTGCAGCACCAAAGGTAAGTGACAGAATTGCCAGCAAAATAAGGGCAATACCATAATTGGCAACGACGCCCATGCCGGCGCCTTCGTTGATGGCATTGATGAGACCTGCGGTTAAGAAAGGCAAGGCACACTCAATGATAACCTCGCCTGTTACGAGAACAGGAGTCTCAATAGAAAGCTTTTTATACTCACGAATACTGCGTTTGAGGATAGCGATGACCTCGCCAAAGCTATAAGCACCATCTTGGAAGCCAAGGCGCTTTGCCCAGCCTTCTTTTTGTTCTTCTTTTGCCATTACATCGCCCTCTCCTGATCTTCAATTTCGTGCCAATGCGCGGATATGCGGTCAAGCATTCCGGCTAGTTGAGTTTTTTCTTGGTCTGCAAGTGGATAGAGGGACTGCTCTATAAAGGCTTCACGCTTGGCGTTGATTTCTTCAGCGCGCACCCTTCCTTCTACGGTCAAAATTACCTCACGCTGACGACCATCGTGTTCCATGGGTTTGCGTTCGATGAGTTTTTCGTTTTCGAGTTTAGTGAGCACTTCAGAAAGTGACGCAGCTGCAGTTCCTGCTTGGCTTAGCAATTCGCGCTGAGGAAGACTTCCTCCGGCTTGGTGCAGCGCAATGAGAATATAGGGTTTGCCTGCGCGACCTCCTGCATGACGGTGCAAGAAAAAGCCGAAGTAACCAAAATTTCGAAGTACTTGACGTTCGATAGACACTGATGTGAGCCTGTCGTTTTCGTCTTCTGTCTCGAACATAATTTCCTCTCTCACTCGAGTATTTCTTCTCCTAAAAATTGTGAACGTGGAGGGATTGTAGGTACCGAAATATTTAATGTCAAGGTACCGAATAATCTTTTTACTTTTATCGGAAGAAGTACATATTTCGCTCAAATTGGATATCTATGGCAAAGGTGGACAGGGCCAGGGAGTAAGCAGTACGACCGTTTGCGGTGATATAACGACCGTTCACCTTTTATTTTGCCCATAATTGAGCGAATATGAGCGAGTAGATTGCAATAAAAAATAAAATAGCTCATAATCAATCACAACAGATATGGGATTGATTCCATAGGAGGCGAAATGTTGGCCCCAGAGAGACGCGAGCGTATAGTTCAACTCGTTGATATTCACGGCAGCATTTCGGCCAGCAGGCTTGTAGAAGAACTTGACGCTAGTCCCGCAACTATTCGCCGTGATATCGAAGCTTTGGCTCAGATGGGTCGCCTTGTCAAAGTGCATGGTGGTGCCACGACAATCAATAGCTTTACTTACGAGACTTCCGATCGCGCTATGGATGAACGTTATGCGTTGAGCGTAGGCGAAAAGAAAATCATTGGTGCTCATGCTGCCGCACTCATTGAGCCAGGCGATTTTGTCTATATCGATGCGGGATCTACTACCGAAGCTCTGGTAGATGCCCTGGATTGCCAAGGCGTAATGTTTGTTACCAATTCGATAGTACTTGCACGCAAGCTTGTATTTAAGGGTTATCGCACTTTTCTTACAGGCGGCGAGCTTAAAGCATCAACAGAAGCTTTGGTAGGTCCCGAGGCGATTTCAGGTATTCAGCGTTATCACTTTACCAAGGGCTTTTGGGGTACCAATGGTGCCACGCGTGCTCAAGGTTTTACCACCCCTGATATCAACGAGGCGCAGGTCAAGCGCACAGCTATGGAAAGGTCGGGTCAGCGTTTTGTACTTGCGGATGCCGACAAACTTGGTCGTGTTGCGCCCGTAACTTTTGCAGATTTCGCTTCGGCTACGGTTATCACCGCAGGCGATGTGGATAGTGCGTTCGGCAAGCTTCCCAACGTAGTGGAGGTATCTGAATGATTTACACCGTTACATTCAATCCAGCACTCGACTATGCAGTGGGGGTGGAACACCTACAACTTGGTTCGGTCAATCGTACCTGCAGCGAGAAAATTCTCCCTGGTGGTAAGGGTATCAACGTATCAATTGTCTTGGGCAATTTAGGGCATGAATCCATTGCATTGGGCTTTGTCGCAGGCTTTACTGGCCGTGAGATTGAAGAGCGCACGGAGTCTTATGGTGCTCAGTGCAAGTTTATTCATGTTGCTGAAGGTCTTTCACGTATCAATGTAAAGATCAAAAGCGATGAAGAATCCGAAATCAATGGTATGGGACCGCGTATTACCGACGCTGATGTGCAGGCGCTTTTTGAGCAGCTTGATACCTTAGTTGAAGGCGATGTGTTAGTGATTTCTGGCTCGATTCCCTCTGTGTTGCCAGCTGATATGTACGAGCGTATTATGGCCCGCCTTGAGGGGCGTGGCATTCGTATTGTAGTTGACGCCGAGCGTGAATTGCTTACCCGCGTGTTGCCATATCACCCTTGGTTAATCAAGCCAAACAATCACGAGCTTGGGGCCATTTTTGATGTTGAGCTGCGCACTCGCGATGAGGTTGTGCCTTATGCAAAAAAGCTTCAGGAGCGCGGCGCGGCAAATGTATTGATTTCTATGGCAGGAGAGGGCGCTGTGCTGGTTGCTGAGGATGGCACAGTTACTGGTGGTCCTGCTCCTAAGGGCACTGTGGTCAACTCCGTAGGTGCTGGTGACTCGATGGTTGCTGGCTTTGTTGCGGGTTATTTGGAGAAGGGCAATTACGAGGACGCATACAAGATGGGTGTTGCGTGTGGCAGCGCATCTGCATTCTCGTCTGAGTTGACGACTCGTGCCGAGGCGGAAGCTCTGCTTGCAACTCTATAAGACAGGTCGATAGCTGGCACACGCATGTTAGGTGAAAGGGGAGCCGCATGAGGATTAAAGACTTACTCAAACCCGAGGCAATCAAGATTGGAGGTGCTCCAAAAGATAAAGCTTCAACCATCGACCAGATGGTGGCGCTGATGGAGCATCAAGGCAACATTACTGATGTTGAGACCTACAAAAAAGCAGTTCTTGCCCGTGAGGCCGAGATGAGTACAGGCGTGGAAAATGGCCTTGCTATCCCTCATGGCAAGTCCTCCGCGGTAAGCAAGCCTGGTTTGGCTGCGATGACGATTCCTACAGGTGTTGACTATGAAGCACTTGATGGCGAGCCGACTACGCTGGTCTTTTTGATTGCGGCTCCCGACACCGAGGACAACGTACATCTGCAGGTACTTGCAAGCCTTTCTCAACTCTTGGTGGATGAGGAGCTTTGCAACAAGCTACGTGCAGCGAAGACGCCAGATGAGTTCCTTAATCTGCTGAATGCGGCTGAGGATGCTCAGTATGTTGCCGAGCAGGAAAAGAAGCGCGAGCTTGAAGCTCAGACGGGTCAGTTTGACCTAGTGGCTATTACTGCTTGCCCCACCGGCATTGCTCACACCTATATGGCTGCAGAAAGTCTTGAGAAGAAGGCCGCCGAGATGGGCCTTAAAATCAAGGTTGAGACCCAGGGTTCTGGTGGTGCCAAAAATGTCATCACTGCAGAAGATGTCAAAGCCGCTAAGGGTGTCGTAATCGCTGCTGACAAAAACGTCGACCTTGCACGCTTTGCTGGTAAACCCGTCTACTCCACCACTGTCACCAAGGGCATCCAGGAGCCTGAGATGCTCATCAATAAGGTTATGAATGGTGAGGCTGCTATTTATGCTGGTAATGGCGCTGCGCCAGTGAGTTCAGGTGATGATGGCGAGGGTGTTGGTCATATCATCTACAAGCACCTGATGAATGGTGTTTCTCATATGCTGCCTTTCGTTATTGGTGGCGGCATCCTGACGGCACTTGCCTTCCTCTTCGATATGGGTGCAGCTGGTGCTGGCAATTATGGCTCTTCTACACCTTTTGCCTTCTTCTTTAAGGCAATCGGCGGCGAAGCCTTTGGTCTGATGTTGCCCATTCTTGCGGCATATATCGCGATGTCCATTGCTGACCGTCCTGGTTTGGCGCCTGGCTTTGTTGGTGGTCTGTTTGCCAAGGCTGGCTATAGCTTGGGTTATGTGACCGCAACTGCAGCTGGTGATGCTGAGGCTGCTGCCGCTGCCTGCGTCTCTGGTGGTTTCTTGGCAGCGCTCTTTGCTGGTTTTGCTGCAGGTTACATCATGCTTGGCATTGAGAAGCTCTGCGAAGGTATGCCCAAGTCTCTTGAAGGCATCAAGCCCATCCTTATTTATCCGCTCTTTGGAGTGCTCGTTATCGGTGGCGTGATGTTCCTGCTTAACCCGATTTTTGGCGCTATCAATACTGCTTTGAACAACTTCCTTGCTGGTATGGGTACGACCAATCTTGTTTTGCTTGGCGCTGTTGTCGGTGGCATGATGTCCATCGATATGGGTGGCCCATTCAACAAGGCTGCCTATGTCTTTTCCACGGGCCTGCTTGCTGATGCCACGCTTGGCTCTGCCGGTCAGGTAGTCATGGCTTCCTGCATGGTTGGCGGTATGGTGCCTCCTCTGGTTATTGCTCTGTCCACAACCTTCTTTAAGAACAAGTGGAACAAGGCTGATCGTGATGCCGGTTTGGTGAACTACATCATGGGTCTGTCCTTTATCTCCGAGGGTGCCATCCCCTTTGCGGCTGCCGACCCTGCCCATGTTCTCCCGAGCTGCATCGTTGGCTCAGCTGTTGCCGGTGGTCTGTCTGCACTCTTCGGTTGCTACAGCCCCGCTCCCCATGGCGGTGCTTGGGTTATTGCGGTTCTTGGTAATCCCGTGATGTTCCTTGTTGCTCTGCTTGCTGGTTCTATCGTTGGCATGCTGATCCTTTCCTTCTGGAAGAAGCCTGTCAGCGAGTAAAGATTCCTCTAGCGTGGCGTTACTCGTGCAACCCGTACTACCAGTACGCTTGCACTACCAGTACGACCACGCTACCAACGTTCACGTTGCTGACACGTCCGCATTGCTAGCGTGTCTGTACTGCTCGTCTATTGCAGTTCAAGGGAGTCGCCCTGCGCGGCTCCTTTTTTTCCTCTCAGCCCCGCTAAAAGCCACAGATTGTTTCAACGATCACGGCCCTGTTTGCCAAACGCCACCGATTCTTTCAAGCAGTGCGGCCCCGCTTACCAAACGCCACATACTCTTTCAATCAGCATCGCCCTGCTTGCCAAACACCACATATCATTTCAACCAACACGGCTCTGCTTGTCAGAAGCCACGTTCTGTTTCAGAAAAAATGCCAAAAGCCACGTTCTATTTCAAAGGACCTGACGTTTCCGCAGGTAAATTTTTTGGGTGTGAAGAGATGCGTGGCTTTTGGCTAAAAAAGTGAAGTAGAACGTGGCGTTTGACAATTGGCATGAAACGGAGTGTGGCTTTTGGTACCCGAGATGAAACAGTCTATGGCGTTTGGCACTCGGTGTGAAACGGAGTGTGGCGTTTGACAATTGGCATGAAATGAAGTGTGGCTTTTGCGAGGTTGGATGAAGAGATGTGTGGCTTTTGGCACCGGGTGTGAAATAGGATGTGGCGTTTGTTGGCGCTTGGCGCTTGGGAGAAGTGTTGATAGTGGGGAGGGTGTAAGGACGGCAGAAGAGCAGGAAAGTAGACCAGCAGTTACTCGGCAGCGGCGATGGTGACGAGCAGTTCGCGGAGGACGGCTTCGGGGGCGACCTTGGGCAAAGTATGCTCGGCACCTGTAACGATGACTTCGCGGGCGCCAGGAATCGCCGCAGCAATGCGGTGGGTTTCGCTCTGCGGAATTTCGTCGAGCTCACCTGCCATAACGCAGGCGGGGCAAGCAATATCTCCCAAGCTCGTAGGATCAATATGTGGCTCGACTACCATCAAGTGAAGCAGCTCCGCAATATCAGAGGCCTCTGCACGGGTCGGGGCTGGCGTACCATCTTCGTAGCAGACGGACTCGTCACCGGCAAGAGCCCAAGCGCGATATGCCTCAGCGGTTTCTTCAAAAAAGTCATTACCGGGAATACCGTCAGGCGAAAGGTTGGCGCCAATCGAGCAGAGCGAAGCCACGCGTTCCGCATAATCGCGCGCCATCAACAAGCCTTCGATAGCGCCATCAGAAAAACCCAGTACGTGTACTTTTGCGAGGCCTGCAGCATCGAGTGCAGCAATAGCATCAGCGCACATTAGCTCATACGTTAGCGGAGCAGTACCCCTTGTGCTTACACCTTGCGCTCGAGAATCCACCGCAAGTACCGTGCGCCCACAGCCAACCAATGCATCGATCACGGCACCAAAAATCCCATGTTCTTCACCGTTACCATGCAGCATCAATACGGGGTAGCGAGGAGGAACTGCGGCGTTCACTACGGCAGGTGCCTCTTCTGCTGGCGCATAGAGAAACGCGTGAATATGGGCCCCATCCTTAGTGAGCACATCAAACTCACGTGTGAGTTGTACATGCGGACGTTCATATGGGCGCGGAACATGCAGGGGAGGCAACTCTGGCGTGAGTTGGTCTGGAGATAATTCAAGCATGCTTATTTGTCTTGACTTGGATGCTTCTCAAAGAAATCAAAACGCGGGGGCAGAGCTACGATAGCATGCTCAGCAGGAGTCTGACCAAGCAGTGCGGACAATCCAGCTGGATCCTCAAAGCAATGTTCCCAAGAGAAGAAGAATTCCGACTCAAAGCCCAAGTGCTCGCAAATCTTTTCGCAACCAGCAGGTGCGGCGGGATGCATGAGCAGCGTCGTTGTGCGTAATGCTGCAAAAGCATCAGCAAGTGCCTGTTCGTAGGCAGCATCATCGCCCTTAGCAGCCTTGCTTGCTTCGCCCCAACGTTTATTGGCAGCGCGAGCAAAATCGTCTACGACGCCTAGAGCACTGTGTGCATCAAATACGTGAGCTGCACGTTCAAAGGCAAGCACAGCTTCACGGCACTCATCAACAACCTCGGCATGGGCAGCTACTGTTGGCAGGTGGCCCTCACAGACATTTGCCGCACCATAAAAGCAGGAGCGCGCTAAACGATTAAAGATGTTCGTCAAAAATGCACTTTCTTTAAGGGCGGGGTCGGCCACACGCGGGTCATCCTTTACCAGTACCTCTTCACCGGTTTTTTTGTCCTTGTGTGAGACAGACGTGTCAAAAGCCTTGGGCGAGAAGGACACAGCTTTTTGATCGAGCGCCAGTGACAACCAGTGACAGCGCAGCTGTTCGGGCGTGTAGTAATCAAGCAGTTCGGCTGCCATCGGAGGTTTAATAGCGCCCGAGCTGGAGGCCTTTTTGTTCATAAAGAGCACGTGGTAGTTGGCAATTGGTGTGTCCTGCGTGAGCTTCCAATCAAGTGCTGCCCACATTGCGGGTTGAGCAACGCAGTAGAAATAGATGTTATCTTGGCCGATAAATTGATAAACCTTTGCTTCGGGATCGCACCACCATGCGCGCCAATCGTGATTGGCGTAGCGTGGCGTCTGGCCTTCGGCACTACGGTCAGCATCAAGTGCGAGTGCAGTTTGCACAAAGGAGATAGGTGCCCACAGACTTTCGGGCCAGCACCATACAGTTAAATCTTGGTTTGTGGCAGCAGCGGAGCCATCGATATCTGGCGCTGGTACGCCCCAAGAAATATTACCCGTAATGCGAAATGGCAACAGCGTCTTGCCTGTGCGGAAGCGAATCTCGGCGCTTTCCAAAATACTGCGCGCTTCGTCGCGATCCTGCCAGTTTTCGAACTCGACCGAGAACGAAGACTGATTTCTCTCGGCCTCAATGGTTTTGTGTTGTGGCAACCGTGCTTCCACGGCATTATAGGCCTCGTGGAACTTTGTTTGGATATACATTACTGGCGCCACAAGTGACTCACGCACAGTCTTGGTGACGATAGTGCGCACTTGGGGATCAGCATCCCACTCATCCATGAGCACCTCGAGCACTTGCTGGTATTTTGGCAGGTCAAAGTACCAGTTTGCAACGGGACGCAGCTCGGGTGTGGTACCGGTGAGCTGTGACACAGGTGCAATAAGCTCTTCGGGATCAAATTGGTGACCCAAATCGCATTCGTCTGCGTATGCTTTTTCGGACTTGCAGCCACGGATGGGGCAGCGACCGATAACCTGGCGACCATTAAGGAATTGCTTGGCTTTGGTGTCATAAAACTGCAAAGTCTCGCGCTTGATGAGAACTCCCTTTTCGTACAAACGACGAATCAACGTATCAGAAAGTTCTTCATGAAAATGAGCTGCTGGTTCCAGTCCAGAGCCTGCGAAGATATCAAGAGAAATCCCATAGGCATCAAGTGCAGCCTTTTGTGCTTCGTGATTGTCGCGTACGTAGTCTTCGATGGTGCCTGTGTAGCCTTCGCCTTCAACCTTCTTGCGGTAGCCCTCCATGATGGGTGAGCCATAGCAGTCAGTACCCGAGACAAACAGCACGTTTTCGGCACCAATGCGATCGCGCAGAAAGCGAGCAAAGAAATCCGCTGGTACAAACACGCCACCAATGTGGCCAAAGTGCAGGTTTTTGTTGCCATAAGGCATACCGCCTGTGATAACGGCACGACGGGGGAAATTTGGACGATCTACAGAAGACATGCGCATGCGCTCCTAGGGTTGATGTATGTGCTTCGCGATTATCCCACAATGCAGCAGGCAACGGGCAGGGAAGTTGGGCGCAATAGATTGTGAGAGCATTGTGATGGCAAGATGGTGTCGGATATACCGTCTGCGGAACTCAGATTGAGAGTGCTTGGAGAGGGGTAATATCCTCTTCGTCTTTTGGGTGCGGCCAATAGGGGCTGCGTCTGAGAAAGGAAATGCGATGTTTTTCGTATTTGTAATTCTGCTGGTTCTTGGTGGTAGCGCGGTGCTTTCGACGGCGTATGTTGTGCGTCAACAGCACGTTGCAATCGTCGAGCGACTAGGTAAATTTCATGGCATTATGATGCCAGGTTTCCATGTGAAGGTGCCTTACGCTGATCGTACCTTTGATGTGGACTTGATGACCGAAGATCAGCATATGACCTTTGATGCCAAGACCTCTGACAATGTCACCATCGAGCTGGATGTGTCTATCCAGTATCACGTTGACGCATCCGATATTCAGTTAGGTTCTGAGAGTGGTATTTGGAAGAGCCGTTACACCCTGACTGACCCCGTGACTCAGATGCAGGACTATCTGGCAGATGCCCTGCGTAGCCAAATTCCTAATCGTAGCCTTGACGAGGTCTTCTCTGAAAAAGATGCCATTGCCCAAGCAATTGACGAAGCGGTTGCGGCAAAGATGCTGAACTACGGCATTGTGCTGGTAACTACGCTGATTACCTCAATCCGTCTGCCTCAAGAGGTACAGGAGTCGATGAACCATATCATCGCATCCAAGAATAACCTTGAGTCTGCTACCAATGACGCAAATGCTGAGCGTGCAAAGACGGTTATCGCGGCAAAGGCTCGTGCCGAAGCTATGGCAGCCGAGGGTCAGGGTATTGCTGATCAACGTGTCGCTATTGCTCGCGGTATCAAAGAGTCTATCGATACTATCAAGGGATCTGAGCTAACTGAGGCCGATGCCAATCGTTTGTTTGAGTTTACTCAGTGGATTGATATGATGCGCGGCTTTGCCGAAAAAGGTGCATCGACGGTGGTGCTACCCAACGATTTCCGCGATAGCGCGTCTCAGTTTGAGCAGTTTGTCTCTGCTTTGGAAACTCCCCGCGCTGCCAGCGATGATGGGAAAAATTAAACCTCTATCTGCATAAATGCAAGCAATTTGAAACTCGGCAGCTCAAAAGGCTGTCGAGTCTCTTTATTGCGTGTTCATAGCCCTCACAAATGAGTCTGCTATGCTTGCTTGCTGCTCGAAATTACAATACTAAGGAGGTGCCATGGAAAAGCAAAACGCCACAATAATGCCCCCGCTGCAGGGGATAGCCCCTCATCCTGGCACGCCTTTGCTTTTGCATGCTTGTTGTGGTCCTTGTTCGCTTGAACCGCTCAAACTTTTGCGTGAGGAGGGCTGGGATCCCGTAATTTGTTGGACTAATCCCAATATTGCACCTGTAGCAGAGCATAACCTGCGTTTGCGTACCCTGCAGGCTTGGGCACATGATATTGCTCAAGTAGATGTTATCGTAGCTGGTGACGACCGCGACAGCTGGGAACGTAATGTGGCACCTGCTGGACTCAAGCGCGAGCGTCGTTGCCGTGCCTGTTATGCGCAGCGTCTTGAGGAAAGTTGTCGTGTAGCTGTTGAGCAGAGCTTTGAGTATATCAGCACAACGCTGGTGGTCTCGCCGTATCAGCTCTTTGAGGTCTGTCATGAGGTGCTTTTTGCGTTGGCACATCGTTACGGCCTTACGCCAGTCTGGCGTGATTTTCGTCCGTATTATCCTGAGGCGACTATAGAGTCACGTGAGCTCAATATGTATCGCCAAAACTATTGTGGTTGTCGTTTTTCGGCAGCAGAAGCCGCACTTGACCGCCAACAGGCACGTGACGCCCGCAAAGCTGCGCGTAAAAAGCATGTTGGCTAGTGAGATTGATTTGGCTAGAGGTTGCAGCGTCCAGCTGAGCGTTTGGCTTTACTCTATCCCAACGATTTGCTTCAAACTCCTAACGAATTCCTACATTGGAGGAACGTATGAATAATGGCATGATGCTCCAAGGTTTTTCTTGGTATCTTCCTGCAGATGGCCAACACTGGAAGCGTATGGCACGGCTTGCACCGACGCTGGCACAGGTAGGTATCACAGCGGTCTGGCTGCCGCCTGCGTACAAGGCAGCCGAGGGCGGTGAGAGCGTTGGTTATAGCATATATGACACCTGGGATTTGGGTGAATTTGACCAATGTGGTTCGGTGCGTACCAAATATGGCACCAAGAAAGAATATCTTGCTGCGATTGCCGCCCTGCAAAAGGCAGGTATCCAGGTATTAGGTGACATCGTGCTCAATCATCGTATGGGTGGCGAGGAAACCGAGCATGTGCGTGCAGTCGAGGTTGATGCGGGCGCACGTGGATCCGAAGTGACAGAAGAAAAGACCATTTCTGCGTGGACTCGTTATCGTTTTCCTGGACGTAACGGTACATACTCTGATTTTCAGTGGGATTGGACCTGCTTTCACGGTACTGACTGGGATGAGGATACGCATCAGACAGGCGTCTTTCGTTTTGCTGGCAAGGAGTGGGACGATGATGTTGACCATACCGAAAATGGCAACTACGACTATCTAATGGGCAACGATGTTGATGTCAACAACCCTGCCGTTGAAGCAGAACTAACCCGCTGGGGTGAGTGGTATGTGGAGACAACGGGTCTTGATGGTATGCGTCTTGATGCGCTCAAGCATGTGTCAAAGTCTTTCTTCCGCCGCTGGCTTGCTGATTTACGTGAAAAAAGTGGTCGTGAGCTCTTTACAGTAGGCGAGTATTGGTCTCCTGAGCTTAGTGAACTCGAAGAATATCTGGGCGAAGACGAGCCATTGAGCCTCTTTGACGTACCACTGCACTACAAGCTTTTTGGTGCGTCGAATAGTATGGGCACCATGGATTTGGCACATCTTTTTGATGGCACATTGGTGGCAAGCAACCCTGTGCATGCAGTGACTTTTGTGGATAATCACGATACCCAGCCAGGTCAAGCATTGGCATCTACTGTTGCATCTTGGTTCAAACCGAGTGCTTACATGTTGATATTGCTGCGTGAAGCAGGTTATCCTTGCGTTTTTTATGGCGATCTCTTTGGTGCGGGAGCCGAGGCTAAGGCTGGCGAGGAAGGTGAAGACACGCCTGCGTTGCCAGTGGTACGTGAACTTCCCTTGCTTATGGAAATCCGCCAGCGGCATGCTTACGGCGCGCAGCACGACTATTTTGATGACAAAGATACCATTGGCTGGACGCGTGAAGGCGATGACGAACATGCAGGTAGTGGCATTGCTGTAGTCATTACTGACGGAGAAGGTGGCACCAAACACATGTATGTGGGTACCCAGCATGCAGGCAAAGATTTTGCCTGTGTCGTGGGTCAGGAAGATGATGTATTGATTGATGAGGAAGGCTACGGTGACTTTAGCGCTGCTCCTGGTTCGGGTAGCGTTTACATTGAGGCCAAATCCGCAAAGGCACTCAAGCACGATCGTATCCTGCGTCGTGCCGAGACCGCACCTTCGATTGCACCCACCTCGCGTAAGGGTGCTCATCCTGTGCCTGCCAATTACGCCCCTTGGCGTCGTCGCAAGTAGGCTAGTGCTATTGTTGTCGCGGCCTTTTGTTTCGTTTGCTAGGAGCTATACACATGCCTATGCGCACTGATGATTTTGATTATGAATTACCGCAAGAGTTGATTGCGCAGGCACCTGCCGAGCCACGTGATTCGTGTCGCTTGTTGGTGTTGCATCGCGACGTGACCTCAGACGGGTGCCCTGCAGGTAGTGTTGATGACCGCCACTTCTATGATATCCTTGACTATCTTGAAGCTGGAGATTTGCTTGTCATCAATAAGACTCGCGTGATGCCAGCGCGCCTTGTGGGACACAAGCGCAAGACGGGCGGTGTTGCTGAAACACTGTTGCTCAAGCGCCGCGAAGATCAAGATCCGCTAGGTCTTGTGTGGGAATGCTTGGTCAATCCGGGCAAGCGTCTGAAGCAGGGTGCTGTGGTGGAGTATCGCGAAGGTGGTCTGCATGCGCCTGAGTCTTCTCCTGTGGTGCTTTCAGGCGAAATCCTTGATTTTGTTCCTGATAACAAGGGTGGGCGCCTCATTCGCTTTACTCCTGCTGAGGGTCTTACATTAGACGAGGCTATGCACAAAGCAGGTCATGTGCCTCTGCCTCCTTATATCACCAAGTATGAGGGTGATCCCGAAAAGTATCAGACGGTCTACGCTATGCAAGAAGAGCATTCTGCCGCTGCGCCTACGGCGGGTCTACACTTTACGCCTGAACTGCTTGATCGTATAAAAGCGGCAGGTATTGGCATTGTTGCGGTGGAACTAGAGGTGGGTATTGATACCTTCCGTCTGGTAACTGAGGATGATCCTACCGAGCATGTTATGCACACAGAGCGCTATCACCTTCCGCAGGAGGTGGTCGATGCGGTACATGCCACCAAAGCCGCCGGTCATCGTGTTATTGCAGTGGGAACGACGGCGGTACGCTCACTTGAAAGCGCTTGGGAAGCGGAAGCTCCTGTAGCAGAATGTCCAGTAACGGCGCGTCATTTTGAAAACGCTACTGACTCTGCAGCGATAACGGGCAAAGGTGACATCGTGGTACGCAATAACGCCACGACCAACCTGTATCTCATGCCTGGTTCGACCTATCACGTAGTAGATGGACTGATCACTAATTTCCACGTACCGCGTTCGACGCTCGTGATGCTGGTTTCGGCCTTTGCAACACGCGAGCAGATCCTCTCTGCGTACCAGCATGCAGTTAACGAGAAGTACCGTTTCTTCTCCTTTGGAGACGCCATGTTTATCGAGTAGCTATCTATTGTGCGCGTCAATATTACCGTGGTTACAGATATTTACTTGCGGAAGAAAATCAGCCAAACCACAACTACGACGAGGATGACAAGCACAATAGCAGCACCGATAATCAATGCGCGCGAGCCACGAGTCTCGGTTCTGAGTATATGTTCCTTTTGGGCAAGAGAATCAGCCTCAGCACTCATAGTGGCTGCCTGTTCTTGTGATTTTGCGATGCGGTCGTGCAGCTCGGTAGTCACTTCAGGTGTGGAGTGGATATCGTTTGCCTCATCTAGTGCTGCTTGTGCAACATCTGCACGCTCGCGAGCCTCAGCAGCATTGTCATTTGCCTGCTCAAGATCGGTATCACAGACCGCAATCTGCTTTTTGAGTACCTCTTCGTCAGCCATGGCCTGTTTATAGAGCTCGTCATATTCTTCTTTGCGAGCAGTTGCTTCGGCTTTGGCCTCACTTGCCTGATGCTCCACCTCGGCCAAAATCTGCTTGCGCGAAGCGAGATAGGTCTGCGCAGCTTCAACGCGTTGATCGGATTCTGTCGTTACGCTGGGAACCTTTTGTTTGGCAAGGTCAAGTGCTGCCTGTTCGGTAATGACCTGGTGCAGCAGACGGTCGGTGGTGCTTTGGGTGGTATTTTGGCTCTGCTTGGCACGGGTAAGCTCGTCCTGTGCATGTTGCAAACGGTCTCGTGCTGTATCAACTGCACGGTTTGCCGAGGCGATGGCTGCATCACGATTGCGTACAGCTTCTGCTTCTTGGGATTCGGCAGATTTAGCATCGCGGCGTGCCTCGCCTAGGGCACGTGATGCGTCATCAGCGCGCGCCTTGGTGGTTTCCATGAGGCCACGGTAGGGACCAAGCTTCTCCTCATGTTTGGCTTTCATAGTCTCAAGCTGTTTTGTGAGATCAGCACGAGTTGAACTCGCAAGGTCGCCACGAGCATGTGCGTCTTTCTCATCGGTGGTGGCTTGTTCAAGCTCAGCGGTATTTCGTGCGATGATTTGCTCAAAATTTTGCTCGATGGAAAGACGGTGATTGAGCTCGTCGGTGTCTTCTTCGATTTCAGCCTGAAGCTCAGCTAGACGTTGGCGAGCTTCCTCGGTGCGCCTAGAGGCATGATGTACATCACGCAGAGCAGCAATACCTGCGAGAAATGCATTTTCAGACGGAGCCTTTTCGCTATCTGCAGGGGACAATTCATTTGTTGTTGGCTGATCACTTGCAATTGGGTTTTTGGCAGCAGGGTAGTCATCAGCCATATCTGCCGAACGTAATGTCTCAGGAGCGATATCCTGCTCGTCAGTTTTTGTCCCATTTGTGGGGAAGAGCTTCATCGTGTTCCCTTTCGCTACACCTGCAAAGCGCTAAAAATCAGTATAAGTGTTACCACACAGATTTTATTCTGCCGTATCTGAAATTGGCTCGCTGATATAAGCCTTGATGTTTGCTAGAATGACATCAAGTCCAACGGCGAGAACGTTCTCGCCCTCTCATCTAAGGAGTCCAGTATGGTTTCGAAGCAGACGACGATCACGAACGCTACTGGCCTGCACGCCCGCCCCGCATCCGTGTTCGTCAGCGAGGTCAAGAAGTACCAGTCCAAGATTACGATTCGTAACGTTGACAAGGACAGCGCTCCTGTCAAGGCTAATTCCATCATGATGGTTTTGGCTGCTGGCTTGGGTACTGGTACCGCCGTTGAGATTGCATGCGACGGTCCTGACGAGCAGGAAGCCCTCGACGCTCTGATTGCTCTTATTGACAGCGGCTTCGGCGAGTAGGTACATCTAGGCGCGCTTGCGCAGTTTGTTGCACATCAAAGCCCAGCACCAACAGAGTGCTGGGTTTTTTGTTGGTATTTTGTAGATAAGAATG
This sequence comes from Olegusella sp., assembly GCF_057238325.1. Classification (NCBI taxonomy): domain Bacteria; kingdom Bacillati; phylum Actinomycetota; class Coriobacteriia; order Coriobacteriales; family Coriobacteriaceae; genus Olegusella; species Olegusella sp. Next base: position 28,963 of record NZ_DBHHGF010000006.1, read on the forward strand.
ACGAGGCAGTATGTTTGAGTACGACATCATCGCAGAAGATCCAAAAACCCATGCACGCGCAGGTGTCTTACATACGCCTCATGGTGATATTCCAACCCCTATTTTTATGCCCGTGGGTACCAAGGCAACAGTAAAGGGTTTGATGACTTCGACTCTGTCCGAGTTGGGTACCAAGATTTTGTTAGCAAATACTTATCATCTGTCGATGCGCCCAGGTGCGGATTTAGTTGCTGAGATGGGTGGTCTGCATGATTTTATGCAGTGGCATGGACCTATCCTTACCGATTCGGGTGGATTTCAGGTCTTTTCACATAGTGACTTTGTCAAACTCAGTGATGAGGGCGTGCGTTTTCGTGCGGTTGATTATGACGGAAGTTATGTCTTTTGGACTCCTGAAGACAATATGGAAATAGCTCAAAAGCTGGGCGCTGATATTGTGATGCAGTTAGATCAGTGTCCTGGCTATCCTGCGGAGCGTAGTTTTGTTGAGCGCGCTGTTGAGCTTTCAAGCAAGTGGGCTGAACGTTGCTATAAGGCGCACACCCGCAAAGACCAGGCACTTTTTGGCATTGTCCAGGGTGGCATGGATATGGATTTGCGTTTGAGGAGCCTGCACCACCTCGAGGAGTGTGGTGACTTCCCAGGTTATGGTATTGGTGGCTATTCAGTAGGCGAGGATCATCAAACGATGTTTGAGACTTTGGTACCTCTGGTCTCTGAGTATATGCCACGTAACAAACCCCGCTATTTAATGGGTGTTGGCAATCCAACAACTTTGGTACACAGCGTGGCTTGTGGGATCGATATGTTTGACTGCGTGCTTCCCACACGTACTGCTCGTATGGGTACGGCGTTTTCAAGCGAAGGTCGTATCAATCTCAAAAATGCTCGTTTTACTCATGATGCAACTCCTTTGGATGCACAGTGTCATTGCCCCGTATGTCAAGGTGGCTACACTCGTGCTTACCTACATCATTTGGTCAAGCAAAAAGAAATGCTCGGTGGCATTTTGCTATCACAGCACAATATTTTTTATCTGCTGCAGCTGATGCGCGATACCCGTGAAGCCATTATTGCAGGTACTTACTGTGATTTTGTCAATAAGTGGAATGAGTTGCCTGCAAGTAACGACTTTTAAAAAGTGGGGCAGACGTCCATCATTTGTGCTCCGCTTGTCAAAAAACAATGCAAAAACCAGCCGTTCGTAGCTTAATGTTGCTGTTCGAACGGCTGTGCTTGTCCTTGCGCCGTTTTATGTCTGCCAAGACTGGTAAAATGGGCTAGTTAAACTACTGGTAGTTCAGGAGATACATATGGCAAGCAAGAAGGACGGCTCAAAGTCCGCCTCGGGCTTTGACAGCTGGAGGCAGGCAACATCTGGCTCTACAACAAGCAATCAGCGCAACTCATCACAGCGTAACAAAGCTCGCAAAACGAGGCGTATGCCTGCGGTTGTGCGGAGGCATATTGCAACGCTGGTGTTTCTTGCATGTCTGTGTGTGGTGTGTGTCTGGGGCTTTACACCTTTGAGCGAACGTATTACGCAGGGTCTTGATATTCGCGGCGGTGTGTCCGTTATTTTGACGGCCACCAAGCCGGATGGCTCTGCTCCAACAGGCGACGAGATGTCTACCGCCACCACTATCGTCCAAAATCGTGTGAATTCTTTAGGTGCCTCCGAAGCTACCGTGCAAAAGCAAGGCTCCAACTCCATCTTGGTACAGATTCCTGGCGCAACTGATGCTGATTCTGCAGTGCAGACCATAGGTAAGACAGGCAAGCTTGAATTTGTTCGTCTTGATGAGATTGGCGATGCTGATGCGCTTGCTCGTCTTGAGAGCAAAGATGCCAACAACATCCAGCTCAAGCCAGGTACCTATAAGGCCTTTATGGATGGTTCGTCTATCACCTCGACTTCGGTAGCACAGGCAGGTCAGTCGGCTACTGGTGCCTATGCGGTTAATGTCAAGCTCAACTCTGATGCGGCAAAGACCTTTGCCGAGGTTACTCGTGAGCTTGCGCCTACCAATGGACGTATTGCTATTGTGCTTGACGGTGTTATCAAGTCTTCGCCTGCGGTACAAGAAGAAATCGGTGGTGGCCAGGTTTCTATTACAGGTGGTTTTTCTGCTGAGGAAGCTCGCTCACTCAAGACCATCCTTGATTCTGGCTCCCTTCCAGTAACATTGACCTATTCAGAGAGCCGCGTTGTTGGTCCTACACTGGGTCAAGATTCGCTCACGCAGGGCGTAGTTGCAATTGCTGTGGGTGCTGTGATTGTTATCGTCTACCTCTTTTTCTTCTATCAAGGACTTGGTCTTTTGACCATGGGTTCGCTTGGCATCTTTGCGCTGCTCTATCTAGGTCTATTGGCGCTGCTTTCGCATTTTGGAGCCTACTCATTAACGCTACCAGGACTTGCCGCTGTAGTTTTGACTACCGGTTCTGCTGCGGACTCCTCGATTTTGGTTCTTGAGCGCTTCCGCGAAGAAATCCGTATGGGACGTACCGTGCGTCAAGCTTCGATGTCTGGTGTCAAGCACGGTATTGCTACCTCGCTTGATGCTGATGCTGTTACCTTGGTAACCGCAATTGCTCTTTTTGCTGTGGCAGTTGGTTCGGTTAAAGGCTTTGGTCTTACCTTGATGTTGGGTGTTGCATGCGACTTGGTAACGATGTTCTGTTTTAAAGCACCGGCACTTCGCCTGTTAGCAGCTTCTATCGAGAAGCATCCTGGGTTCTGGGGTGTTCGCGGCGATATGGAAGAGGGCGAGCATGCACGTCATGGTCAGCCTTCGAAGGGAGGTGTGGCCCATGCGTAGCCACTTCGCTCACGAGATTAACTTTATGGGTCACCGTTTCCAGTTGCTGACCTTCTCGGGAATTTTGATAGTGCTGTCAATTGTGGGTTTGATTGTTCGCGGTTTGGTCTTTGGTATTGAGTTCCGTGGTGGTACTGAGATTGACTTCCAAAATACGGGCGATATCAGTATTGCTCAAATGCGCAGTGCACTTGAGGCTACAGGCGAGCAGAACCTTACTATTCAAACGGCTGTGACCGAGGGTGAAAAGGGCTTCCTAGTCCGCTCGGATGCGACCAATCCTACGGATGCTACGGCACATGCCGCGGCTGCTGCCAAGTCTCTCAAGCTGCCTGAGTCCTCCTATACGGTTACCACTATCGGTCCCGACTGGGGTGCTGATACGGTACGTTCTTCTAGCATTGCCTTTTTGGTGTCGCTGGTAGCCATTATTGCTTTTGTGTCCATCCGCTATGAATTCAAGATGTCCATTACAGCGGTGGCTTCTCTGGTACATGACCTTGTCATTATTTTGGGCGTGTATGCTTGGACTCAGACACCCATTACCCCCAATGTGGTAGCTGCACTACTGACTGTTATGGGCTATTCGCTCTACGATACGGTTGTTGAGTTCAATCGCATAAATGAGAATGCCAAGCGCGCCGGAGATTCGACTCACCGTACCTATTTCCAGATTGCAAACTACTCGATTAACGAAGTTATTGTTCGTACTATCAATACAACTATTACTACCATCGTGCCCATCATCGTAATGTATGCCATCGGCGGCACCACTCTGCGTGACTTTGCTTTTGCCATGCTTATTGGTGAACTCTTGGGTACCTACTCAAGCTTTGCTATCGCAAGTCCATTGCTTTCGATTTGGAAGACTCACGAACCCAAATGGCACAAGCTCGAAGAGCGCTATGGTGGCGCTGGGGCTGCAGTGCGTATTGTCCAGCAGAACGAACGCGGAGCAGCTCATAGCTTTGCAAAGCGCGGGCAGTAGCTTATGGGTGGCTTGGCAGACAGCAGACGCTGGCAGCTGCTGCGACAAGACAAAAAAGCAGAAGCCAGACTTATTTCTGAGCTGGGATTAGCACCTCTTGCGGCGCGTGTTTTGGCTGCTCGAGGCGTGAGTGACCCTGCTTTGGCACAAAGATTTTTGACTCCGTCGCTTGAGCGCGATTGGTCAGATCCACTGCTGATTCCAGGTATGGAAGAAGCAGTGCAGCGCATTATGCGAGCCATCTCTAGTGGTGAGTCAATCGCGGTTTTTGGTGACTTCGATGTGGATGGCATGTCGGCAGCAAGCGTTTTGGCCTTGGGTTTGCGTGCGCTTGGAGCACAAGTACGGGCCTTTATTCCTGATCGCTTTACCGAAGGCTATGGCCTTAGCAAAAATGCTTTGTTGCGTGTAGTGGAGGCTTGTGAGCCTCAGTTGGTGGTAACTGTCGATAATGGCATTGCTTCGGCTGAAGAAGTAAAAGTTCTGCTTGAACACAATATTGATGTGGTGATTACAGATCATCACGAGCCAGCGGATTTGGTGCCAACGGGCGTTCCGGTGGTTGATCCCAAGCTATCCGCTGACTGTCCTTCTCGAGATTTGGCGGGAGCAGGTGTTGCGCTCAAGCTAGTCTGTGAATTGGGGCGCCGATTGGGACAGCCAAATTTGTGGCGCTCATTGACCGAGCTTGCCTGTCTGGGTACTGTTTCGGACATGATGGTGCTTCAGGGCGAGAATCGTGCGCTCGTGGCAGATGGTATTGAATGCATGCATCATTCCACGCGTCCCGGTTTGGCGGCGTTGGCAAATATTGCCAAGGTAGACTTATCGACGGTTGCTGCTGATGACCTGCCTTTCTCGATTATTCCGCGCCTTAATGCGGCGGGGCGGATGGGTTCTACCGATATCGCTTTTAAGTTGCTTTATACCGATGATATTGAAGAAGCCAGCTTGCTTGCAGCTTCGTTGGAGCAAATCAATGAGGTTCGCCGCGAGACAGAATTTGCTATGTCCGAAGCCGCCCTTGCAGAAGCAGAACGTTGCTGGGATGGTGGTCGTGTTGTAGTAGTTGCAGGTGGAGACTGGCATGAGGGCGTCAAGGGTATTGTTGCTAGCCGTATTGTCAACCACTATCACGTGCCTGCAATCGTGTTTTCTTTGGTGGACGGTGAAGCACGTGGTTCGGGGCGTTCGGTTGGTACGGTTGATCTTTTTCATGCCGTTGAGCAGTGCGCTGACTTGACTATTCGTTTTGGCGGTCATGCGGGTGCTGTAGGTGTCACAGTTGCCGAGGACAAAATTGAAGCTTTTCGCAAGCGTCTCTCTGCGGTGCTCGCGGAACTTCCGCAGGAGCAGTTTGAATATCGCAATGAAGTAACAGCGCTCGTAGAGCTTTCTGAGCTCAATGTCGAGACGGTTGCCTCGCTTGAGGCATTGCAACCCTTTGGTCAGGGTAATAAAAAGCCTATATTTGCCGTGCGCGGCGTTTCGATGCGCGATCGCAAACGCTCGCGTAATGGGAAACATCTTTTGTTTATTGCGACAGATGGCTTTAATGAAGTTCCTGCTGTGATGTTTAATGCTCCCGAGTTGGAGCGCGCTGCTTCTACCGAAAGTATCGTTGACCTCGTATTTGAAACAAAAAACGAAACGTGGCAGGGTCGTACCAAAACCAAGCTGATGGTCAAAGATATTTTGTTTCGCGATCAACCAAGTCGCGGACCTGCGGCAGGCGAATCTCTCATACTTGAGGGATTTGACCCGCCAATGCCCAATCCCGCAGAGCATCGCTGTGAGCTGGCAAAACTTGATTATGATGAGCTTACTGAGGTATTGGCAGCTGAGCTTATTGGTGAACATCAGCTACTTCCTGCTCAGCGCGAAGCACTTGCGTGTTTGGCAAAAAAACAATCGACGCTTGTTGTGATGGCTACTGGTCGGGGAAAGTCACTTATCTTTCATGTGCATGCAGCGCGCGAAGCCATTGTCCATCGCAGGGCAGCAGTCTTTGTTTATCCATTGCGTGCTCTCGTCAACGATCAAGCTCGCCATCTTCAGGATGAGTTTGCGCGTATTGGTGTTGGCGTTCGTGTGCTTACTGGTGCGACACCCCAGGACAGACGTGCAACGGTTTGGTCGGAATTGGCAGATGGCAGTTGCGATATCGTATTGACCACACCAGAGTTTTTGGCGATTCACACCGACCGCTTTGCACAAATAGTGCGTATTGGCTTTTTGGTGGTAGATGAGGCGCATCATGTGATGCAGGCCGCATCACATCGTCCTGCGTATGCAGAGTTCCCTGAAATTCGTCATAAATTAGGCGATCCTACAGTATTGGCTGTTACCGCCACCGCTCCACGAGAGGTTACCCTGCAGATTCAAAATTTGTTGGGTATTAGCAGCGAAAACGTCCTTATTGATAATGCTGTTCGCAAAAATCTAGAGCTGCTTGATTGTCGAGAAAAGCGTGACCGTGAGCTGGCACTTGCCTCTCTTGTCGCAAAAGGGGAGAAGTGCATTATCTACGTTAACTCGCGTGAGGAAAGCGTTTCTTTGGTGCGCAAACTTCGTCACATGACTGGCGAGCTAGCCGATCGCATTGCCTATTACAATGCAGGTCTTGAGCCGCGTGTTCGCGTCAAGGTTGAGCGCGCGTTTCGTGACGGGCGGCTGTGCTGTATAGTCTCTACCAGTGCGTTTGGAGAGGGTGTCAATATTGGCGATGTGCGCCATGTAGTGCTCTACCAGTTACCTTTTGGTCGTACTGAGTTCAATCAAATGAGTGGTCGCGTGGGTCGTGACGGACTTCCTGCTTATATTTGGCTGATGTTTTCTGCTCGAGATGCCCCGGTTAACGAGCGCCTCTTGGCTGCCTCTGCTCCCACGCGCGACGAGCTCAAAATGCTGTGGCGTGCATTGCGTTTGCTAGAGCAAACGAGTGATGACTACATCATCCGTGTAAGTGATGAGGAACTTGCAGCACAAGCTCGTCTGCAGGATGGGCGGTATGCTCTTGATGCGCAAATTTCCGAGGCGGGAATTGCTGTTTTTGCTGAGCTTGGTTTGCTCCAACTAAATGGCTACGGGCATACGCGTGAAATTAAGTTAGCAAGCAATCCGCCGCGCATGAATTTAGGTCAGTCAGCCCGCTATGTTGAGGGTATTAGGGCCGCTGAGGACTTTGCAGAATTCCGCGAATGGGTTTTGCGTTGTGCACAAGCAGAGCTGCTTGATAGTATTAACAAGCCAATTGTGCCAGGCTTTGGGCATGTAGTAAGTGGTGGGTGAGAGTATGGGAAAGTTTCTAGAGCAGCAAAATGTTGAGGGTCGACGACGTAGTTCTGACATACCTCAGGCAGATAATTGGCGCGTTTTGCAGGTAACTTGTGCGGATACCCTAGATGACGAAGCCAATAAGCGTGTTGAAGAGGCATACCGCTTTGCTGCTGAATTCCACCGCAATCAGCGACGTCGTTCGGGTGAGCCATATATCAACCATCCTGTTGAGGTTGCATTGATTTTGGCCCGTGATCTGCGCATGGATGCTGATTCAATCTGTGCAGCTTTGCTTCATGACACCGTTGAAGATACACCTGCAACCCTAGAAGACGTGCGTGAACGTTTTGGTGACAATGTTGCTGAGATTGTAGATGGTGTTACCAAACTAACTTCTATTCACGTATCGTCGATGGACGAAAAGCAGGCTCTCAATCTACGCAAGATGTTCTTGGCAATGTCTAAAGACATTCGCGTTGTTATCGTTAAGCTTGCCGACCGTCTGCACAATATGCGCACACTTGCAGCGATTCCACCTGATCGTCAGCAGTACAAGGCGCATGAGACTATGGATGTCTATGCACCGCTAGCAGACCGTCTGGGTATTTCTTCGGTTAAGTGGGAGCTCGAGGATCTTGCATTTTTCTACCTCGAGCCTGAGGAATATGCGCGTGTGGCTCGTATGGTGCAGGATTCGCGTGCTCAGCGTGAAGAGGATACCAATGCGGCTATCAAGACGCTAGATGATGAGTTGCGTCGTGCAGGTATGACAGACTTTCAGATTTTTGGTCGCCCCAAGCATCTGTGGTCTATTTATCAAAAGATGACACGCAAGGGCAAGGAATTTTCTGATATTTATGATCTCATTGCTCTGCGTGTACTGACGCGTACCGTTGCTGACTGCTATTCGGCATTGGGTGCGGTCCACTCGCTTTGGCATCCGCTACCTGGGCGTTTTAAGGACTATATTGCAACGCCCAAGCCCAATGGTTATCAGTCGCTGCACACGACAGTAGTCGGTCTTGATGCACGTCCTATTGAAATTCAGATTCGTACGTATCAGATGCACGAGCAGGCCGAATACGGTATTGCAGCGCATTGGCTATACAAGCGTTCGGGCAACTCTCAGGGTAAATTTGATTCATCTGACCGCGATATTGACTCGCAAATTAATTGGATTCGCAAGACGCTTGATTGGGCCGTCGAAGACGAAATCGGCGATCCACATGAGTTTTTGAACAATCTGCGTGTCGATCTCTTTGAGGACGAGATCTTTGTCTTTACGCCTAAGGGTGCGGTTATGAGTCTTAGGCGCGATTCCACGCCGCTTGACTTTGCCTATCAGGTACATACCGAGGTAGGTAATCACTGTGTTGGCGCCAAGGTCAACGGTTCAGTTGTGCCGCTGACTACCAAGCTGCAGAGTGGCGATCGCGTTGAAATTTTGACTAACAAAAGCTCCAAGCCGAGTCGCGACTGGATGAATATTGTGGCGACGCCTTCTGCGCGCGCCAAGATTCGTAAGTACTTTACGACGCTCTCAAAAACAGATGATGCCGAGCGCGGTCGTGCTGACTTAGCTCGTGAACTGCGCAAGCGTGGTTATGGTATTGCAACCAAGCGTACGACGAAGGCGCTTGAAGAAGTTTGTGGCATGCATGACTACCGCGATGTTGACATGATGCTTGCAGCTATTGGCACAGGCAAGGCTTCACTGCGCTCTGTTGCCAACCACGTCCAAGAAGTACTTGAGCGTGATACGCCCGAAAAGCAAGCAGAAGCAGCCGCTGCAGCCCAAGCAAAGCGAGACCGTGAGAAGGCTTTTTCCGAGGATATTCCCTTTGCAAAAGCCGAACTCATGCGCAAGCGTGCACAGTCTGACCGTAAGCGTCGTCATAACTGCGGTGTTGTGGTCAAGGGCGATCCAGATTTGCTTGTCCATTTGGCACATTGCTGCAATCCTGTTGCTGGCGACGATATCGTGGGCTTTATTACTCGTGGTCGTGGTGTGTCGGTACACCGCGCGGGTTGCCCTAATGTAAAGGGACTCATGAGCCACCCTGAGCGCATGATTGATGTGGAGTGGGATACCTCGGGAGCTACGGAGTTCCAAGTAGAAATTGTTGTTGAGGCTTCCGATCGCATGGGTCTGCTCAAGGATGTCACCATCGTTTTGGGCGATACAGGGGCGAATATTCTTTCTGCAGCAACGCAGATTTCCTCGCAAGGTGTGGCGAGGCTACGCTTCCTTTTGGCAATATCCGATGCGTCTTTGCTTGATACGGTGCTTGCTCATGTCAGTCGTGTGCCATCGGTATTTGACTGTCGCCGTATCATGCCTGGTGAAGGCGCCAACCAGATGAAGAAAAGGACATAGCTATGTCTGAAGAAGAAAAGAAGCACGAAGGCTGCTGCGGTGGTCATCACGAAGATGGTCACTGCTGCAGTGGTCATGACCATGGTCATGATGAGCATCATGAATGCTGCGGTGGAGGCCATGAACATGGCGATGACCATGAGTGCTGTGGTGGACATGGTCATGATGATGGTCATGAGGGCAGCTGTTGTTGCGGACATCATCACCATACACCCAGCGATGGGGAAGATCAGGTTCGCATGTTTGTGGTGGGTCAGCTGCAGACCAACTGCTATGCCTATATCTCACAAGGAGAGTGCCTTGTTGTTGACCCCGGTGCGTCAGGCGTAGGCATCGCCAAGCACTTAGAAGATGTGCGTATCAAAAGTATCGTTGCGACACATGGTCATGGTGATCATGTGGGTGGTGTCTTATCTCTTCAGCGTGTAACTGGTGCGCGTTTTATGATGCACGAGGCTGATGTTGAACTTGCTTCACATGCAGGTGAGGCAAGTGAACAAGGTCGTACTTACGATAACAATGCCCCAGCTCCCGATCAGCTTTTGTGTGAAGGCGATGTTATCGAGCTGGGTACTGCACGTTTTCGTGTTATCGAAGCTCCCGGTCACACCCCTGGTGGCATTGTTTTGCTTGGTGAAGGTACAGCTCTTGGACTTGCGTTTGTGGGTGACACACTCTTTAAGGGTTCTTGCGGAAGGACTGACCTTGCAGGCGGTAGTCATGAGCTTATGATGCAAACTTTGGCACGCCTCAAAGAACTGGTGCCGGCGCACACGACACTTTTGTGTGGACATGGGGATATTACAACGATGGAAGACGAACTTGCATACAATCCTTGGCTGCAAGATGGAGTGGTGAGCGACGGTATTCATTAGGCGGAAATATGTGGCTTTGCTTATCTGATGTATAGTCTTGGGGCGTTCAATCAATCCTAAGCAAAAATTGCTTTTCTGAGGCAAGCAAAACGCTCAGATTCTGATATAGTGTTTCCTGCTTTGCCCGAGTGGCGGAATTGGCAGACGCGACGGACTCAAAATCCGTTTCTGGCAACAGAGTGTGAGTTCGAGTCTCACCTCGGGCACCATAGTAAAGACGACAAGCAAATTTTGCATCTGTCCGCTTTTCTTTTGCCAAACAAGTTGTGCTCTTAAGTGCAGATAGCTTGTCTTTCGGGCACTATACCCACAGATGGTTCATTCTTCGGAGTAGATAGGCGCAAAAAGTGCAGGTAAAATTTCTCCCAAGTTCGAAAAACGAACCATCTATTTTTAGGTTTGAGGGAGGAACTATCTACTGAAAAGGGTGCAGTACAGGAATAGGCGTGACATAAGAAAAGGACACATAAATTACGAAGATGGGTACATATGTGAGTTAGTTAAAACTTTTAGCCCTGAGGAAGCGTTTTTGGTAGGAAGGCGAGCAAAAACGGTTCCCCGAGGCTAAAAACTTTAGCTATCTAACAAGATGTGCTCCATAGTCCAAGCATGCATACAAACTTTAATTTTGATCTGCCTGATTTAAGTTTGGGCTAAACAGGCGTGCGTTTGTTTTATTGCACCAACGCTACCTACCATTCCCGCACTGTCTATATTCTCTAAAAATGCTAAACTGCATGCTTGTTCAGCTCTTAATTCTCAAATAAGTTATGCATAAATGCAGTTGAGTGTCATATTGATACTTAGTTGTCAAATGAGGGCAATCAGAGCAAACAGAGCTAAAGAAGTAGGCGGAGCAGTGCTTGTGACTTTGTCCTTCTTGTGTGTTATAAAAAGCTGAGCTATAGTATCAAAGGTTATAAACGCAAAGCGGGATTTCCTGTGGGATATCCCCACCTGAGTGGCGCGAGAGCTGCTGCCGGGTCAGACGAAAAACATGCCAGCCATGTTGTTCCGCTAGGCGTAGCGGAAACGTCTCCCGGATGCTTTGCGACGGGAGTTTTTTGTTGGAGGGGAAGTGACCCTCCGTAGAAGGGATGGTGGAGACGCTGGCAAAGAAGGACGACCTTCGGGTCAACGGCGAAATCACGTCTCGTAGCTGCCGACTCATCGGAGTTGACGGCTCGCAGCTTGGTCTGTTTGACGTGAGGGATGCTATGCGCATTGCGCGCGAGCAACATCTCGATCTCGTGGAGATTGCACCTGGTGCAGAGCCTCCTGTTTGTCGAGTGATGGACTACAGCAAGTATAAGTACGAGCAGGACCGCAAGGCCAAGGCTGCGCGCAAGAAGCAGGTCAAGGTCGAGGTCAAGGAAATGAAGTTCCGCCCCAAAATCGATGTGGGCGACTTTGAGACCAAGAAGAAGCACGTCATTCGCTTCCTCAAGTCTGGAGCTCGCGTAAAGATTACCATCATGTTCCGTGGCCGTGAGATGGCTCATCCGGAGCAAGGCTTGCGTGTTCTCGAGCGTCTTGCAGAGGATCTCAAGTCCGTTGCAACGGTCGACCAGCAGCCCAAGATGGAGGGCCGCAACATGCATATGCTCGTTTCGCCGATTAAGGGTGCATTTGACGCGAAGCCCGATGAGGCAGAGCTAGAAGAGAAGGAGTAACAACATGCCCAAGATGAAGACGCACAAGGGGTCGGCAAAGCGTTTCCGCCGCACCGGCACTGGCAAAATTATGCGCGCAAAGGCTTTCAAGAGCCACATCCTGACCAAGAAGTCCCAGAAGCGCATCCGTGGCTTCCGTAAAGAAGCAGTGCTTTCTGCTAGTGACGCTCAGGTTGTTTCCCAGCGCATGGGCAAGTAAGCGCAACCGCGTACAAACGATAGCGACTATTTTGTCGCAGCTAGGAGTTGATTAATATGGCACGTGTCAAGCGCGCGGTTGCAGGCCGCAAGAAGCGTCAGACGCTCGTCGAGCGCAGCAAGGGTTACTACGGCGTTGGTTCTCGTACCTTCCGTGGTATGAAGGAGCAGGTCCAGCACTCTGGTCAGTATGCATACCGCGACCGTCGCAACAAGAAGCGCGACATCCGTGGTCTGTGGATTCAGCGTATCAATGCTGCCGCCCGCATGAATGATCTTTCCTACAGCAAGTTCATGCATGGTCTGAAGCTTGCTGGCGTCGAGCTGGACCGCAAGGTTCTTGCTCAGGTTGCCTATGAGGACGAGGCTGCTTTTGCTTCTCTTGCTGAGGTTGCCAAGAAGGCGCTCGCTGCTGAGTAGCAGATTCTGCACAAGTAGTTTTTCGAGTAGTTCTTCTTCACATAATTTGTATGTTTGCCCTAGGCTGCTTTGTTGGCCTAGGGTTTTTTAAAATTCATTGAAAAATTGAAAGGTATGGGATATAGGCAAAAAAGTGTGTCTGTTTGCATTCCTTATATAGAACAGAGCTCGCAGTGTTTCAACTGGAGTGGCTCTGCTTGCCAAACGCCACACATCATTTCAATCAACACGGCTCTGCTTGCCAAAAGCCACGTTCTATTTCATCCAATGGAGCCCTACGTGTCAAACGCCACGTTCTGTTTCAGAAAAAATGTCAAAAGCCACACTCTGTTTCAAAGGACCTGACGTTTGCGCAGGTAGATTTTTTGGGCGTGAAACAGAGTGTGGCTTTTGGCTAAAAAAGTGAAGTAGAACGTGGCGTTTGACACTTGGCATGAAGTAGAACGTGGCTTTTGGCAAGCAGGGCGCACGAACATGAAACGGAACGTGGCGTTTGGCTTCCAGCATGAAATGAAGCGTGGCGTCTGCCACATGGCATGCCACACCATAGGTTGCTAGTAGGTTGCTAGCAAGATACGCACTCTTTTCGCACGCTCTGCTTTATGCTGTTCCAACCTCGGGGTGGAACAGATCGGCATCTAGTTGATTGACTTAGATCCCCGAGAGGGGACAAAAATTTTTGACTGATTTGGCTTGTTTATAGTTTTGGCATATATAGAAAAATGTATCTGATGATATTTTTTGTTATAGGTTCTCGATATGTTTTCAGACGCAACCTTAAGTTGTTAAAAAGCAGGTTGCATACAGCCTCTCACGTGCTACGAGTTGCGGTGCGAAGCTGCAACATGCAGAATGTGGGATATAGGCAAAAAGGTGCATCTGGTTGCATTTCTTATATGAGACAGTTGCACAACCAGGTATTACCTCAATAGTCGATTGAAAATAGATATGACGCACTGTGATGAAGCTCGGCCCAAAGTACTCCTTCTCGCCATTGTGCAGGACCCATAGCATCTCCTTCTGTCTATATCGCAAGATATCTCCAGCGTCTTATCTGCCCATCCGTGGGAAACAAGCACATATCCTTTTTGACGTAGACTGATGAAAGGTGAACTTTTCCCGCACGTAAAAATTTCGATAGATGGTTCGTTTTTCGGACTAAAAGAAAATGTGACCTGCGCGTTTACGCTTGCTCACTCCGAAGCTTGAACCATTTGCAGTTTGTATCTCGTCTGCACTCCAAATAGCAGAGTTTGTATGTGCCGGACACGCATTTCCTATATGGTGAAAAGAAAACAGCGACAAAAAATCGCCTCCCCGCGGCTACGTTGTGAACCCACCCATAATAGGTGGGTGCTCTCGGCGCCTTTTCCAGCTTCCTCAACAACGGAGGATTCCTGTACTGGAAACGCTATGCGAGCTCCCTAAAAAACGCTTGTCGGTTCACCCATTCTGTGCCGCAGGGGGACGACACTTTCATTATCGTAGACCGCTGGAATAATTCCAGTCTTGACTTGCGCTGGTGGAGCGGGAAAATTGAGAGTGCATTGCATAAGCGCCCTTGGGACGTTTTTTGATGCAATGACGAAGCAACACCCTCGGATAATAAAAACCCACCACAGAGCAAAGCTATCGCGCAGCTGTCAAACCTAGCTGTCACGTAGCATGCCATCGAGTTTCTTTTTCGATCTGCTTTCCTACTTCCCATTTTTATGATTGCGCAGCTTTAAGTTACAATGCCTAGGTGTATTTGATTGCGAATCCATCTTTGGGGTGCGGGCGTCCGTCCGGCAAGACCCTAGTGGGGAGGTGCCATGGATGTCAGATGGGTGCCCTACGCGGCAGTTTTTCTCTCTGCTCTTGTCACCTCGCTTGCAATGACACCTTTGGCAAGTCGTATTGCGTGGAAAGTAAACGCCGTTGATTACCCTGGCATTCGTCGTGTCAACAAGCAGCCCATTCCACGTATGGGAGGCATTGCAGTATTTGCGGCCATTGTCGTGGCTTTTCTTGTCCAATACTTTGGAACGACGTATCTCGGCTGGGAAACCGTGCTTTCACCATCGGTGCACTTGGCAGGTATTAGCTATCAAGTCTTGGCTTGCGCTTTTGGCGTCATTTTTCTTACTGGCATTTTGGATGACAAGTTTCATCTCAAACCCTTGCAAAAACTTGCAGGTCAGCTTATTGCGGCGGCTATCGCTGTGTCAGGCGGTTTGGTGATAGGTTCGGTGGTTAACCCCTTTAGTGGTAGCTATTTTTATCTGGGCTGGGTGGCATATCCAGTTACGGTTTTTTATCTTGTTGCGTATGTGAATATTTTTAATTTGATTGATGGCTTGGATGGTTTGGCTTCAGGCATCGCCTGCATTGCGGGCTTTACGATGTTTACGCTGGCGATGTTCGCGGGGCGTCCCGATGCAGCAACCTTGGCAATCTCTCTGGTAGGAGCGACACTTGGGTTTTTGCGTTACAACTTTCATCCAGCGAGTATTTTTCTAGGTGATTCGGGTTCGTTGTTGCTGGGCTTTACGCTGGGAACGGTGTCGTTGCTTTCTGTTACTCGTATTGCTGGCTTTACTACGGTGATTGTGCCGCTGGTGATTGCGGGTATGCCCATTATTGATACGTTTTCTGCGATTATTCGTCGCTTTAGAGCGGGTGTCAGCATTGGACAAGCAGATCGCGGACACATCCAGCATCGTCTGCTTGATAGGGGTTTTGATCAACGCCGTGCCGTGTTAACGATGTATGGTTGGACAGGTCTTTTGTGCATCGGCACGTTGATTATGACGCAGGTGAGTGTGGGTCCGCGTGTAGCGGTTTTTGGTGTGCTGGTGATTGGCTCGGCGGCGTTTGCGATGCATTTGCATCTGTTTGAGCCCGTTCTTCTTCATCATTACAACAAGTACACAGGAGAAGACGAACTTGTTGATCCCGACAATCCTGCCTTTGAGGATGAGAAAGAGCGTTTTGTTGAGGAACACCACCTCGAGCGCATGGACATCCGTCGCCGTACCAAGTAGGTACCAAGGTTAGCGAAAGCCCTACATGGGATGCTATAGCGTAGGGCCTGCAGGACTGGTGACGCCAGTAGCATCAAAGGCGGGCACAAAACTTTCGGAGACGGTGCCTCCTTGCTGCCACCACATGTGCTCAAAACCCAGTTCATCAGCGTGGTCAAGCACAACTTCATATTCTTCATCGATGACCGATCGTGCTAAATTGCCACCCGCTGCAAGACAGGCTTTGTTGGGCGTATACTGATTCATCACAGATAGATCGACCTCGTTGCCGCACAGCTCCCATACACGGTCAAGCACTGCACAGGAATCATCTATGTGACCAGGTAACACTAGGTGTCGCACAATAATGCCACGTATCATGCGACCATCTGGTCCTTCGGCACGCCCGCCTGCAGTCTGTACGAGGTGCAGCATTTCATTTAGTGCTGCTTTTGCGACTTCAGGATAGTTTGTAGCTTTGGAAAGTGCTGCTAGTTTGGGTGAGGCATACTTAAAGTCGGTAAGCCAGATATCAACAGTCCCCTCCATTGCGCGCACTGCTTCGACAGTCTCATACCCTGAGGTATTACAGACAATCGGCAAGGTAAGCCCTGCCTTGCGAGCTATGTGCACAGCCTCACAGATATGTGGTCCGTAGTGCAGGGGAGTCACAAGGTTGATATTGAGCGCACCTTGTGCCTGCAGCTCAAGCATGATTTCTGCAAGGCGCTCAACCGTGATTTTGAGACCAAAACCTTCCTGTGAGATTTCGTGATTTTGGCAAAAAACACAGCGCAGAGGGCAGCCTGTAAAGAAAATTGCGCCAGAACCCGCCTCACCAGAGATGGGAGGTTCTTCCCAATAATGCAAAGCAGCGCGGGCAATGCGCAGCTCAGCCGTTGCGCCGCAAAAGCCTGTTTGCCCTTGGTTGCGTCGTGCGCGGCAATGACGCGGGCACAACTCGCAAATTTCGTAGGCGCACATATCCATGTGAAGCTTCTTTCCAAAGCAGAACGAAACAAAACGGTATTGCCGTCCTGCGCAAATCTCTATTTTGGCAGTGCTAAGCGCCTAGTCTACGCGTAAAAGCAAACCCGAGAGCGGAGCTAGGTCGAGTGTCACGATACCTTCTTTTACCGTAACGCTTGTCTTTGTATCCCGAGGACATGAACCCCCGTAGATATCCCAGTCGCTGTTGATAAGCGGTGTAAGCTTTGTTGCGGCTTCAAGTTGCAGCTTGTAGGCAGGCCATGGCTGGTCAGATAGATTGAGCACGCAGAGAATGCGCTCACCGTCTACTCCGCGCTCGCGACGCTCAAAGGCATAAACCATATGCTGTGCGTCATCTACCTGGCGCCATTGGAAACCCGCCTGCGCATAATCTTGATCCCAGAGGGCAGGATGTGTGAGATAGCAGTTATTGAGCTCGCGGCAGTAGTGTGCAAATGCCTGGTGGGTGGGGTAGTCAAGCAGCATCCAGTCCTGCTCGCGCTTTTCATCCCACTCACGCAGCTGACCAAATTCCGAACCCATAAAATTGAGCTGCTTGCCGGGGTGAGCAATCATGTAAAGATAGAGCGTGCGAGCCTGTGGGAATTTCTTCTTGTAGTCACCATCCATTTTTTGGAGGATGGTGGCTTTACCGTGTACCACTTCGTCATGTGACAGCGGCATCAGATAGCGCTCACGGTGAAAATACATCATCGAGAAGGACAGCTTGTGGTAATTTTCGGGACGCCATTGCTGGCCAGTCTGGAATAGCTCAAGTGTGTCGTGCATCCAGCCCATGTCCCACTTGTAGTCAAAACCGAGTCCGCCCTGCTCAACAGGTCGCGTAGTGCCATCAAAATCAGTGGAGTCTTCGGCAATAAACAATGCACCGGGGTTTAGGCTGCGCACACCTGAGGTAAAGCGACGCACAAACTCAACGGCATTGGCATTGACGCCGCGAGCTTCATCACCCTGCCAATAAATGATGCGACTTACCGCATCCAAACGTAGGCCATCAAAGTGATAGGCACCAAGCCAGAAGTTTGCCGCTGACTGCAAAAACGAGCAGGTCTCACCACGTGAGTGCATGAAGTTATGGCTACCCCATTCAGACACGCCGACAGCTGCATTGGGGTATTCAAAGAGCGCCGTACCGTCGTAGTTGGCAAGACCATAAGCGTCAGTGGCAAAATGCACAGGCACAAAGTCGAGAATAACGCCAATGCCTGCGGTATGCAGGGCATCTACCAGCTGCATAAGCTGGGTAGGGGTGCCATAGCGGCTGGTTGCAGCAAAAAAGCCGGTAGTTTGGTAGCCCCAGCTACCGTCAAAGGGATGCTCTGCCAAAGGCATAAATTCAACGTAGTTATAAGCGTTTTTCTTTAGATATTTGGGAAGAAGTTCCGCGAGCTCGGAATAGCTATACCAATCTGCAGGGTCATCAGAGGTCTGCTCGCCCGAGCGTTTGCACCAACTGCCTAGGTGCATCTCATAAATATTGATGGGAGCGTTATAGCTGGCAGTCGCACCATTTTTTTTGCGTGCAGCCATCCATTTTTGGTCGTGCCATTGGTAGCTTAAATCGCAGCTAATACTGCGCCAATCAGGGCGTAATTCCATTGCAAAGCCGTAAGGGTCACAGTGATCTTGGTAGCTGCCGCCGTGGTAGATGCGGTAGATATAATGCTCACCGTAGCCAACACCTTCGGCCTCTGCTTCCCAAAAATTGCCATCATAAATTTTGTGCATGGGCCATTCGCCAGAATCGCCAATTACGACAATACCTTCAGCGTTTGGCGCAAACGTGCGCCATATCATGCCTGTATCACTAAGGTGAGCTCCCAAAAAATCATGAGCAAAAAATTCGCGACCCGCGTAAAAGTCCTGCTTATCCATAGGTTCTCCCTGAGTGACACATACAAGCATGATAATAAATTTTGTAGTCTTACAGTCGAGCATCTCACATTATGGCACGAAGTTGCCAAGCAGAGCAGTGCGGTGCGTTTGCCGTGTGGCTGTGATGATATGTTTTGCCTGAGCTGCGTATCGGTTGACATGTGTAGTGCAAATTGCCACAATTACCAACGCAGCATTTTAATTGGGGATGTAGCTCAGCTGGGAGAGCGCTGCCTTCGCAAGGCAGAGGCCGAGGGTTCGAATCCCTTCATCTCCACCAAAAGAGGAAGCGTTGAACTCTATTTTGTGAGAAACGAGTTAGCGCTTGTTTATAGATTCGAGAGTCGCTGATGTGGCTCTCGTTTTTTATGCTGAGAATCAGGCCATACTTCAAGAAAAAGTAAGAAGAGAGAGTGTGCGCTTCACGGGGTGCATAAGACAGAAAACGTGTTGTGTTTAGGGGTATTAACGCAGGTTAACCCCTATTTGATGTGACGGGTTATCAATCTGGTGTCGTGTGCTGTGTCAAACGCCACAGACTGTTTCAATCACCACGGCTTTGCTTGCCAAAAGCCACATACTCTTTCAGTCACCGTCGCGTCCCTGCTTGCCAAAAGCCACACATTCTTTCAAGTAGCGAGGCTCTGCTTGCCAAAAGCCACGTTCTGTTTCAGAAAAAATGTCAAAAGCCACGTTCTATTTCAAAAAAAATGTCAAACGCCACAGATCTCTTCAATGGCCTTCACGTTTGCGCAGGTAGATTTTTTGGGCGTGAAGAGATGTGTGGCTTTTGGCTAAAAAAGTGAAGTAGAACGTGGCGTTTGGCACCTGGCATGAAACGTAGTGTGGCTTTTGGCAAGCGGTATGAAGTAGCATGAAACGATGTGTGGCTTTTTGACATCCTCGTTAAACCGACGAAAGTGCAAAGATGTCTTGTGCATACTTAGCATGTTTGTGTTCACGCCGTTAAACTACGCTCCCATTCCTTTGTAGCTCACTGGCGTGACATATCTTTTTGGCTGTCTCTTATATGCGTGAAAAGTCTGGAATCCTTCCATTGGCAGTAATTGTCAAACTGAGTTGGCTATGCAAAAGTACGAGCTAAAATTGCAGATAAAATAGGTCGGGGGTACGTTGAGGGGTGAAATGGTAATGAAGATCGAACATATTGCGATGTATGTAAATGACATGGAACGCGCCCGAGACTTCTTTGTGAAATATTTGGGTGCTGTTTCTAATGATGGTTACCATAACAAAAAGACGGATTTCCGCTCTTATTTTCTTTCCTTTGGAGATGGGGCGAGGCTCGAAATAATGAGCAAGCCTCAGATGGCAGATGAAGAAAAAGTGTTTGCAAGAACTGGCTATATCCATATTGCTTTCAGTGTTGGAAGTAAAGAAAAAGTTGATTTGCTGACAAAGCAGATGAAAGCTGATGGATATGAGGTGTTGAGCGGCCCGAGGATAACGGGCGATGGGTATTACGAGAGCTGCATTGTGGGGGTCGAGGGCAATCAAATTGAACTTACGATTTGATGACTTTTGGCTAAGTTATTCGATTCTGCCTATATTTTGTCTCCACCCCAGCAAAACGCTAGACTGGCGTGAGTAGATTATTACAAGCGCGTAGATTACAAGCGCGTAGAGCGAGGAGAGCAATCATGGCAGATGGACTCACAGAAGCAGAGCGCGCTGAGCTCGAGCAGCTTCGTGCGGAAAAAGCTGCCCAGCAGGAGGCGGCACAGGTCGCGCGCGATCGTGCGGAACTGCAACGTCTCAAAAAAGAGTCTGCCCGTGCCGCTCGTGATGCAGAGGCAATCAAGCGCGAAGCCGCTTTGCGCGAGCAGGGCCGCAAGCTTATGGAACCCGACGAAGACGATCTCAATATGCCCATGGGTCAAAAGATTGTCCTTGCCGTTATTGCTTTGCTTGTCCTTGTGATTGTGGTCTCGCGTTTCCTGAGATAGTTCAGGCTACATGGTTGCCGCATGTCTCGTTTTTAAATTTTGCGACAAAGGCAGCTTGGGGGACCCGTTTTTTCCGTCTCGTGGTACCCTGTAGAGCGAAGTGTTTGCGGGGATTACTCGTTGCTTCCCGTAGACAAAGTTTTCTCGGGGAGGAACATGAGATGGCCTTGACCGACCGCACGACTCCACATGATGTCGCGCTTAATACCGACCTTTACGAACTAACCATGGCCCAGGGCTTTTGGGAGTCCGGCCTCAATCAGGGCGAAGCTTGCTTCAACGTCTTTTTCCGTGAGTGTCCCTTTGACGGCGGATATGCTGTTTCCTGCGGTCAGGGTCAGATTGCTGAGCTCGTAGAAAGCTTTGTGTTTGATGAAGACACACTAGAATATCTTGCTGCTTTGCCCGCACCTGGTGGCGGGCTTCTTTTTAAGCAAGGCTTTATTGACTATCTGCGCGATTTCCGCATGCATGTTGATATTTGGGCTCCTCGTGAGGGCGATTTGATTTTTCCGCGTGAGCCACTTGTGCGCGTGCAAGGTCCTGTGATTGACTGCCAGCTGCTTGAGACTGCTTTGCTTAACCTTATAAACTTCCAGACGTTGGTAGCTACCAAGACCGCTCGTGTTGTTACTGCAGCTCAGGGACATGCCGTCTCTGACTTTGGTCTACGTCGTGCTCAGGGTCCCGATGGGGGTCTTGCTGTTGCTCGCGCTTCTTATATTGGTGGCGCTTCTAGTACTTCCAATGTCCTTGCTGGCAAAATTTACGATATACCTGTTTTTGGTACGCATGCCCACAGTTGGGTTATGGCTTTTCCGACCGAGATCGAGGCCTTCCGTGCCTTTGCAAAATCCAGTCCTAAAAATTGCGTACTGTTGCTAGATACCTATGATGTCCATCAAGGCATCAAAAATGCTATCAAGGTTGCAAAAGAGATGGAGGTGGCAGGGGAGCGCTTGGCTGCTATTCGTATTGATTCGGGCGACCTTGCCAAACTTACTAAAGAAACTCGTGAAGCCTTTGACGAAGCGGGTTTGCCCTATGTAAAGATCAGTGCCTCTAACGACCTTGATGAATACACCATTCAGTCGCTCTTTGCGCAGGGTGCACCTATTGATTCCTTTGGTGTGGGTACCAAACTTGCTACCTGCGATCCTCAGCCCTCGCTGGGCGGCGTCTATAAGCTCTCGGCAGTGCGCAATAACAAAGAAGAGCCTTGGTCTCCCAAGATTAAGCTCTCCGAGCAGGCCTATAAACGTACCCTACCAGGTATTATGCATGTCATTCGCTTTGTTGATGAAGCAGGGCGCCCTATAGGCGATCAGATTGTTGATGATTCCGTAGCTGTGGGCAACAGCATGATCGCTGTGGATGTCAACGATCCTCTGACTACCTACGATTTTACTGGTGCGACAGGTGTCGAGTTGCTCGAGCAGATTGTCGATGATGGCAAACGCTGCAAAGAGCCCGATACTATTGCCGTTGCAAAGGAACGCTGTCGTGACTCGCTGATGAGACTCGATCCCGCGGTCAAGCGCTTCCTCAATCCTCAGACCTATCCTGTGGGATTGGAGCCGGGACTTGACAAGTTGCGTCACGAGTTGGCACGCACGGAGCGACGAGCTGCTTCCAAGGCTCGCTAACGTGTAGCTTGTGTAGCTCTTTGATAGTGTTAGATACAAGCAGTGATTTTGCTAAACTAACTGTTTACGATGTGCCGGCAGTTTGCTGGCACGGGGTTTGATGTATGACCGAAGGAGTGCAGTATGCCCGAAAAGATCGAGGAACTTATCAGGCAGGCGATTGCCGCTGCCCAAAAGGCAGGCGACCTTGCAAGCTTCGAGGTGGAAGACTGCGGAGTCGAGCGACCGGCTGACGCTGACAATGGTGATTGGACCTCGACAGTTGCGTTGCGCTCTGCTCGTCTTGCTCATGCAGCTCCCGCCAAAATTGCCGCCGCTATTGTGGCTCATATGCCCGAGGACAAGCAGGTCTCTAAGGTTGAGGTTGCAGGTCCTGGTTTTATCAATTTCTATTTCAACGCTGCTGCTAGCAACGATGTTTTCCGCGTGGTGCGTGAGGCTGGTGCTGATTGGGGCAAATCCAATGTGGGCAATGGCCTCAAGATGAATTATGAGTTTATTTCTGCTAATCCCACGGGTCCTCTGCATGTTGGTCACGGCCGTTGGGTAGCGCTTGGTGACTCAATGTGCAATATCTTTGATCACACCAACTTCAAGGTTGATCGTGAGTATTACATCAACGATCACGGCTCCCAGATGGATGTTTTTGGTAGCTCTGTTGCTACGCGTTATCTGCAACTCGTTGAGGTTATGCGCAAGGATAATGTGGACGTTGCTACCGCTCAGGCGACGCTTTTGGCAGACCGTGAAGCGTATGTCGAAGATGAGATGGACGAGCATCCCGAGCAGCATCCCTACATGGATGCCTTTAACGAGATTTTGGGTGGCAACTCCTACGGCGGCGACTACATCATTGACATTGCTCGCGAGTTTTATGAGGCTGATGGCGATAAGTGGTATGACGTTGAGCCTGAGGTACGTACCGATGAGTTCCGCGAGCGCGCCTATCAGGCCATGCTTTCCCGCATCAAGGCTACCTGCCACCAAGCACGTTGTGACCTCGATCTGTGGTTCTCCGAGCGAACTCTCTATATCAAGGATGAGACGGGCACCTCTCCTGTCGATCGTGCTTTTGCAAAGCTTGACAAGATGGGTTATCTCTACAAGACCGATGATGGCGCGCTGTGGTTTAAATCCACTGCCTTTGGCGATGACAAGGACCGCGTTCTCATCAAGAGCAATGGCGAGTATACCTACTTTGCTTCTGATGTTGCCTATCACTGGGACAAGTTCCAGCGCGATGACTACTCCATCGATCTTTGGGGTGCCGATCACCACGGCTATATTGCCCGTGTAACCAATGTCTGCGATGCCCTAGGTTACCCCGGTAAATTTGAGGTTGACCTTGGTCAGTTTGTAAACTTGCTGCGCAATGGTGAGCCTGTTCGTATGTCCAAGCGTCGCGGTACCATGGTTTCTTTCCAGGAACTGCTTGATGAGGTCGGTACCGATGCTACCCGCTACACGCTGGTTTCCAAGAGCTCAAATCAGACCATCGACTTTGATATCGAAGCCGCAAAAAAGCAGGAGTCTAGCAACCCTGTTTTCTACGTACAGTATGCTCATGCCCGCATCTGCTCTATTTTGCGTCGCGCTGCTGGTGTAAATGAGGATGAAGCTCGCGAGCTGGGCATGGATGTTGTTGCCAACAAGGCAATTGGTGCAGACTACGATCTATCTCTGCTTACCGAACCCTCTGAGGCAGCTCTTGCTCGTAAGATTTCTGAGTTCCCTGAACTTGTTGCTTCCTGCGCACGTGACCGTGCACCCTTCCGTTTGACACATTTCTGCGAGGAACTTGCTGCTTCCTTCCATGGCTTCTACCAGCATTGCCAGGTACTGCCCAGTGAGGGACGCCCAGTTGATCCTGAGCTTTCCCGTGCACGTCTGGCTGCAATTGACGCCGTTCGTATTAACCTTGCTATTGCCCTCAAGCTGATTGGTGTTTCTGCTCCTGAGGTTATGTAAGGCTGCGTAAACTGCAAAAAGCACTGCTTAAGCCCGAGGTTTACGCCTCGGGCTTTTTTACAAACAAAATCATGTGGCTTACTGCAATGTGTTTTGCTTTGCTTACAAGTGTGCCCATCCTAGACCTAACTGTTTGTGCTATGTGAATCTAATGTATTAGCAGTTCTTTACAAATATGTGAAAATCTTTATCTATATGAGTTCATATAAATTCTTTTCGCGTTAAAGTTTCAACAGGAAGTGAAGCTTCAAGCTACCAATGAGGCATAAGGGTTCATGGGGAGTGCTTTTACTGGAGGAGGTTTCTTGTGGAGGTACGTGAGTATTTGGCAATTCGCCGCGCCTACAATACCATCCGCCAGAGGTGCGATGCAGATAAGCGTCTCACATTTTCTGAATTTGCCATTGCATGCAGACTTTCTCTCTCGCCTGAGGGATTGCGTACCTCTGATATTGCTGAGTATCAGGATTGCCTGCGACCTACGATGACACACCGTACAAAACACCTTGCCGATCTCGGCTTTATTATTCGCACACAGGGCAATACTGACCGTCGCAATGTTTTGTGCTGCCTAAGCGATGATGGTGAAGAGATGGTCGCCAAGCTCTGCTCGCAAACGCGCTCTGAACTAGCACATTTACTATCCAATCGTCCAACCACTGATCATGTGCGTAAGTATGTCGACGCGATGGGCTCTGTTGATGTCATGGCTCGCGACTTAGTATTGCTTGCACTCTATGCAGAACTCGATGGTCGGGCAACTATTGGCGCTATTGTCGATGTGCTGGGATTTTTGCAGCCTACGGTGTCGATGTCTGTTTCTGCTTTGGCTCGCGATGGCTTGCTTAATCGTGACGCATCTACGCGTGGCAAATCCTCGCATCCTGTCTCTTTGACCGAAGAAGGACGTGTGGAAGCAAAGAGTCTCAATGATTGTATTGAGGCATTGACTCCTGTTCGTCGTACTCGCAGGCAGTAATTTTTCTACTTCTCAAAGGGATTCTCAAAAAAATAGTATTCTTGCCAACATTGATATAGTTGATAATGTTATGATGTAGTTAATCCGCGCATGCTTGCGCATTTAATCTTCCCCAGCAAGCACAATCAGAGTGGTTAGAACATCGACATGTATCACGTTGTAATGCAAAGCTGGGATACCCCTTTGAGATGGGTTGCTGTTGCAGTTGCTACTGCAGAGCGCCCAGGAAGGTAGTACCTGCATGGAAGAAGATATGGTTGCTGAAAAACTCGGTGAAGAAGCGCCCGTGACACAACAAAGCAGTGCTTCTACTGAGTTAGGATCTGGTGATATATCCGTCAGCACCGAAGAGACCCCCAAACCTCGTCGTAGACGTACGCGTAAAGTAGCAGCTACAGCTACAGCAGAGGCAGATCAAATTGCTTTGAATCTGGATAGCGATGCGCCTGCTACAGAGCCAGCAATAAAGCCCGTGAGGCGTCGCAGGAAGAAGGCTGTCGCTGAGACAGAAGAGGCTAAAGCGGATGCTCAGCCAGAAACGTCCGAAGCAGCACCCGCGTCCAAGCCGCGTAAAAGGCGTACGCGCAGCAGTGCAAAGGCCAAGGTAGAAGCTGCTGCTACCGAGACCCAGGGTGAAACCCCCACAGAAGTATTTACTCCCGATGAGACTCATCACACAGCTGCACCTGCTGAGCACAATACAGAAGCCGCAGCTTCACAAGCCGATGAGGTACAGCTAGCCAATTTTCAGAGCGCCAGCCAAGATACCGATTCAGAAGCTGCTATCCAAGCTAGCAATTCTGACCAATCCACCAATCCTGAGACTGCCCCTCAAGGAAACAGTGAGCCTTCAGATTCTCCTGAAACAAATGAGGCTCATGCTCCGCGTCGTCGTCACCGTGTAACGGCACGTGATCGGGACTCTGATGTGCGTCGTGATCGTACGGCAAATGTGGTAAATAATCGCAGTCGTCGTAATAACCGTCGCAACAAAAATACTCCTGATCGCACCATCGAACCCTCTCTTACTCTCGAAAGTCTTTCCGAGATGAAAGTGGCGCAGCTTCGAGAAAAAGCTGCTGAGCTGGGCGTTGATTATGTTGGTCGCCGTAAGAAAGAGCTTATCGAAGAGGTTTTTTCGACATCCGCAGCAGCAGAGGGTTTTTGCGAAGTGGATGGCGTCGTACAGATGCAGGCGGAAGGCTATGCTTTTTTGCGCACGGGCAATTTTTCTGCAGGCGATCACGATGCTTTTATCCAGCAACAAATTGTGCGTCAGTATGGTCTGCGCCCTGGTGATCGCATCAAGGGTATGGTAGGTCCTGCTCGCTCTAGCAGTAAATTCCCGCCACTGGTGCGTATTGACACCATTAATGGTAAAACACCTGAAGAGATTAAGCGTCGCCCACGTTTCCGCGATTTGACGCCGATTTATCCTAATGAGCGTCTTGTTATGGAAATGGGCAAGGATTCCACTACGGGTCGCGCGATTGATTTGGTGGCCCCCATTGGCAAGGGTCAGCGTGGATTGATTGTTTCGCCTCCTAAGGCTGGCAAGACTACCGTGCTTAAGCGTATCTGCCAGTCCATCGCGGTTAACAACCCCGAGGTTCATCTCTTTTGCTTGCTGGTTGACGAACGCCCTGAGGAAGTTACCGATATGGAGCGTTCTATTCGTGGTACGGTTGTGGCATCTACCTTTGATATGCCTGCATCTAATCACACTGCGGTGGCCGAGATGGTTATTGACCATGCAAAGCGCCTGGTAGAGCTTGGTGAAGATGTTGTTGTGGTGCTCGATTCCATCACACGTCTTGCTCGTGCCTACAATCTTGCCCAGCCTGCTAGTGGTCGTATTCTTTCTGGTGGTGTTGATTCTGCTGCGCTTTATCCGCCCAAGAAGTTCTTGGGTGCAGCGCGCAATATCGAAGGCGGCGGCTCTTTGACGATTCTTGCATCTGCTCTAGTGGATACGGGCTCAAAGATGGATGAAGTTATTTTTGAGGAGTTCAAGGGTACAGGTAATATGGAACTCAAGCTCGATCGCGATCTTGCGGATCGTCGTATCTTCCCCGCAATCGATCCGGTGGCTTCGGGTACACGTAATGAGGATTTGCTTATCGATGCACAGATTCAGCCTTTTGTCTGGGGTATCCGTCGTATTCTTGCCAATATGAACAATACCGAGCGTGCGGCAACAGCGCTGGTTAAGGGTCTTAAAGCTACCAACAACAACGAGGAGTTCTTGATTCGCTCTGCCAAAAAAGCTGCCCAGAGTGACTACCTGTCCTAGTCTGTAGCAGTTTGGCACCGCTTGTCAAAATGGTCCAAAAGGCATTCTTGCAATTACAATCAAAAAAGATTGCATTTGCTAAAGAATGCCTTGTTGGACTATTTTCAAATGATGTATAGGCATCTATTTGGGTCTTTTGTAATACTGCTGTACTACACCAACACCGGACTTTGCATTAGGATTTCGGTTGTTTCGAGCTGTTAATAGAATTAAATGAGCATCCTTTTTTCCTACCTATTATGAAATCATCCAATGTTGCAAACTAGAAGGCTCTTCCAAGTACTACTTCCATGTTTCAACTCTAGTTCTAAGTTTGCTCCTGCAGTTGCCATTGTCGTGCCCATCGCGACATAATGTGTGTAGCCTGTGTTATAAGAGAAATTATTGCTCACAATTCGTGATACTGAAGGATTTTCTCCACCTTCGTTACCGCAGCCATATCTCAACTTAGCACGAGTGACAGATACTGTATGGTCAGCAACTACCCATTTGCCTGACACACTTGTTAGAAGAACAAATCCAGACGAATTCTTCTTATACCGAATAGTTAAGTATGACTTAACTGAAATTGAATTATCATAGCGATTGGCGGAAAGAGTATATGACTGAGTTGATGTATTGTAGTTGAGATATAGGTCACTTTTGTACGTTTCCGTATGCGACACTATTTCATTCCTGTTTGCTGTTGTTTTATTTTGAATGCATTCCACTTTTGCCTCAAGGCATGTATCATCATCTTGTTGAATTATCAGCATTTTGCGAGGCTCTGGAACTCTATTTTCGTTGTTTGGATTGGTTCTCGCATAAACCAATTGGGGTGCAATGCCTGAAGCAAGTATGACTCCAATAATTAAGAAAATACATTTCTTTACTGTCTATACATAGTGTGTATAGCGCTTCATTCTGTGTTCACCTTACCTGAATTATTAGCCAATGTTCCATACAGCAAGCCAACAACCAGGCCGCCATGCTCTATTGCATAGACAACTACATCGAAGGTGGATTGAGCCAAGGGACCCGAAAGCAATGGCTTTGCTTGACTAAAATTATTTTTCAATAGAAATAACGCAATATAGAGCACTATTACGACAAGCCAAATGACGCCTTTGAGTATGTTTTTGTGTCTTGTGGCTAGCAGTGACGTTGCATGTAGTACTTTTGATGCAACAAACATTCCAATAGCACAGGTAATTATCGGCAGCGCAAATAACATGCATATAAACGAAAACCTAAAATCATAGTGAATATATGCAAAATCTCTAAAAAATATAATGTAGCATACAGTATATATACATGCAGCTGCCAAAATTATGCGAGGAAAATATTTTCGAATTGCTTCCATATTCCAACTCCAAATTTTTTGCATACCGAACACCTATGTCCAGCTAGCGTCAGCTATTGCTCACAAATTTGGAAGCAACGCAACCATATATGTCTCTACATTTGTAAAGCTTTAAGCACATAAGGTCGCGTCTTTTTATATGTTTAAGATAATTGCTGTAGAGATATGAAATGTAGGCAACAAAAACATAATCTCTCCCATCGCCATTATGACCATGCTGTTAGTCTCTCGTTTCGAGACTCATGTATAGAGTAGTACTTATTTATCGGCTTAGCTAAAACAGAAGCTGGTTTTGTACCGAGAAGTATATTTAAGGCCGCAAACGGTAGCTTTTTGGATAAATATGTCTCGAATAACCAAACTTAGCAAGTTACCCAGTGCTTACATCGTTGCAACCTGAGGTTGCAACGAAATTGATCTACCTGCTGAAATACAGAAAATTGCAGATAATTAGCCTATTTGCGGGGTATAAAAAAGGTTGCAACCTGAGATTGCAACGATTTGCGGGGTATAGAGGCCACAGCGATATTTGAGCATATGGTAAGAAACGCTGCTAGTTTTTGCATCAGAAGAGGCACTAATTTTCACAAATGACCAGCTTCATCCTTGCATTTCTTAAGATATGAATTATAGTTGCATCAAGTCTGGACTTTTTTGTCGAGATAAAACGCGACGGTACACGAAACTAAAACACAGCAAGCCGTTGCAAAAGCTGTACCAAGGCGCTTTTGCCTTAGCTTTCGTGTACCCCGCTGCACAGGTAAGCGAGCGGGGAGGAACCATGAAGTATACAACGCATTCGCCAGCTATTGTGGCCGGTCTTCTTGGTGCTGCTACAACTTCGCTTGCGAGGCCTGCTTATGCTATGGGTCGCTCTGCAGCGGCGCTCACGCTGCCCACTATGCATGCGTCGGCCGATTTTTTGATGGGTATGGCAACAGGTGCTGTTGCTTGTGGCATTGTCAGTTTTGTTATCTTTGTCATATCCGAGCAGTTAGATAGGCGAGCAGAACAGCGGCAAGCAGAACAGCGTACAAGCAAAGAATCTGTCTCGGCAGATGCAAGTTTTGCTTCTCTTACAGGAGATACGTGTGCTGGTATGCCTGTTGTTTTGGATGTAGTTTCTGAAGCTGCACAGGATAAGGTAGATGACCAGGCAGAAGCTTCAGCAACGGCTACTGCAAAAGGCTCAGCTGATATCCCTGGAGCGCACGTTGCTACCGACTATGCAGATATTGCCGAAAATTATGTTGAGAAACTTAGCTGGAGACAGCGCATGACTTCTCGCGCTGCAGGTGTCAAGGCTATGCTCACTCAGCGTCTAGGTCAGGACATGTTGCAGGATGTGCCTGTGATTACGCGCGCCGATGGCAGTGTGGGTGATGTGGGTACTGGTTGGTGGGATGCTGCTATGGCAGCAAACCTTCGTCGAGACAAGTTTGTGCTTGCAGCTGAAAAAGACTTTGATGCCACTTTGGCTCATCGTCATGTATCGCCAGCAACATCTGAGGTCCCCCAGCCTGCAAAACCGCATGTAAACCCCACGGTAGTGTCCAATACGCAGTCTGTTTCGCGCGCCGATCAGATTCGCTGCCGCATACCTGAAGTCGATTTGGGAATCTATCCTGAACACCGCAATTTTGCTTGCGTGGATAATACTGAAGATTTGTGGAATCAGGCCATGACGGCCATGGAAGCTCGTGATACCGAGCCTGCAACTGCAGCAGGTACCCCAAGTGATGAATTAGATCCTTCTACCTTGCATGCGCCCGATACGCCTACAGCAGTGCTACCCTTCCGTCCTGTTGCTGGTCATCCCGAGGTGGTGGACAAGTCCAGCTACGTAGATTATCTGCTTCGCCAAGAAATTGAGAATAACAGCTCCGATGCGGTCAAGCGCAGCTCTCGCGATTACCTTCGCGTGCTTGAAGGTGGATCTATGTCTTCGGCACCGACGTTGTTTAATATCGCCCGTACAGAGCATGCAAAGAGCAACTATGTACCCAAGCATATGGCAGGCGTTGCAAAAGATGCAGAAAATGAGGCCGTCAAGTCCCAAGAAGAAAGTGTTTACCGTTTTGCAAACGAGGCATAGACCAGCAGTTTAGCTGCTTCTAGCCAAATTTAGGCACTTATATTTCTAAATAAACAGTTTAGTGTTACAGACTAAAAAATTGATGCCATCCTGTATTGGGGTGGCATCGTGTTCCCTCTAGAGTGTGGTAAGCCCAAATTGCGTAGGGAGGAGCTTTACGCAATTTGAGAAAGTTCAACAGAAGGGGGACCGATTATGAAGACAAATCTGACGCGCCGGAACTTTCTGGGCACCATTGGTATTGCTACTGCTGGTCTAGCTCTCGCTGGTTGCGGCAACTCTGGTAGTGCTGGCTCTGGGGATTCAGGCGAAAAGGCAAAGAGTCAAATTGAGGGACCCAAGGGTTCGTTTAAGGTTGGCAATATCGGTCCTTTGACTGGTGCAGCTGCAATTTATGGCACTGCTACGGACTGGGGTGCACAGGTTGCAGTAAACGAAATCAACAAGGCTGCTGGTGACGTGACCTTCTCCTATAACTGTCAGGATGACACACACGTTGCTGAGACTTCGGTCAATGCTTACAACAATCTCAAGGATTGGGGTCTTCAGATTCTTGTTGGTACCACGACCACCGCTCCTTGCGTGGCAGTTTCTGACAAGACAAACAAGGATAATATCTTTGAACTGACGCCTTCTGCATCCTCTGTTGATGTTGTCGGTGAGGGTTCAAGTCGCAAATCCAATGTGTTCCAGATGTGCTTTACCGATCCCAACCAAGGCAAGATTTCCGCAGATATGGTTGCTCAAAAGAAGCTTGGTACCAAGATTGCAATCCTGCACGATCAGGGTGATACCTACTCCACTGGCTTGCACGATGGTTTTGTTGAGGAAGCAAAGAACCAAGGTCTTAAGATTGTTGCTGATGAGTCTTTTGACTCCAATAACAATACTGACTTTACGTCTCAGCTGGGTAAGTTTAAGGATGCGGGTGCAGAAGTTGTCGTTATGCCCTTCTATTATCAGCAGGGCGGCCTTGTGCTTCAGCAGGCAAAAGATAATGGCTATGAATTTAAGTTCGTCGGCATGGACGGCATGGATGGCATCCTGCAGCAGGATGGTTTTGACGCCAGCGTTGCTGAAGGTCTCTACCTCATTACGCCGTTCACTGCTGACTCTGAGGATGAGAATACTCAAAAGTTTGTCGATGCCTTCTCCAAGCTCTCTGATGGTGTTAAGCCCAATCAGTTTGCTGCAGATGCCTATGACTGTGTTTATGCAGTTAAGCAGGCCATTGAGGCATCTGGAGCTACGTCGGATATGTCTGCATCCGACATCTGCGATAAGCTTGTAGCAAGCTTTACGGCAAAGGACTTTAAGTTTACTGGTCTGACTGGTGCTGATATGACTTGGAGTGAGGATGGTACGGTCTCCAAGGTTCCTCAGTGCTACGTTATTAAGGACGGCAAGTATCAGGTAGTTGCCTAAAGTCCGACATTGAGTGCAAGGACAGGACGGAGGCGGCTATGGCCACCTCCGCCTTGTTGTTAGGTACGAGTGAGAAGGGGCGCGTTACATGCAATTCTTGTCCACCCTTATAAATGGACTGTCGCTCGGCAGTATTTATGCCGTTATTGCTCTGGGCTATACCATGGTCTATGGCATCGCGCGTATGCTGAACTTTGCCCATGGCGACATTATCATGGTTGGAGCCTATATTTGCTTCTTTATGATGGGCCTGTTTGGACTGCCACCACTGTTGGCAGTACTCATTTCCATTGTAGGTTGCACGCTGCTTGGCATTGTTATCGAGCGTCTTGCTTACAAGCCACTGCGTAATGCTCCTTCGCTTGACGTACTGATTACTGCTATTGGCGTATCTTATTTTTTGGAAAACGGTGCGCTGTTGCTCTTTGGTTCCAATCCTAAGGTGTTCAAGTCAGTCGTACCTTTTGGTCCCTTGCAAATTGGAAGTCTTACCATCAAGTCCACAGCACTTGTCTCCATTGTGGTCTGCGCTATTGTTGCTGTTGCGCTGACGCTCTTTACACAGCGGGGCAAAATGGGCAAAGCAATGCGTGCTGTCTCCGAAGATAAGGGTGCCGCTCAGCTTATGGGCATCAATGTTAACAAGACCATCTCGCTCACCTTTGCTATTGGTTCTGGCTTGGCTGCAGTAGCCGGCGTTTTGCTCTGCTCGTCTTATCCTACGCTGTATTACATGACGGGCTCCATGCCTGGTATCAAAGCCTTTATTGCTGCAGTTATTGGTGGCATTGGCTCGATTCCTGGTGCGTTTTTGGGTGGTCTTATTTTGGGTGTCATTGAGATGTTTGCTCGTACCTACGTCTCTACCAAGTTCACTGACGCTATCGTTTTTGGCGTATTGATTGTTGTGCTGTTGGTTCGACCTGCTGGCCTTTTGGGCAAGCCTGTGAACGAGAAGGTGTAGCCCTATGGAATACAAAATGTCTCGATCTTTGCGTTCAAATCTCATTACCTATGGCATCGTTGTGCTGTTCTTTGTTGTCTGTGAGATTTTGATTGCAACACATATCCTGTCTTATTCGCTCCAAGGCCAGCTGGTGCCTATCTGTGCGTATGTATGCATGGCAATTTCACTCAATCTGGTTGTTGGTATTTCTGGCGAACTTTCGCTGGGACATGCTGGATTTATGAGTATTGGTGCATTTTCTGGTGTAGTTGCTGCTGCCATCGTGGAGGGAGTGGCAGGCAATGAGCCTGCAATTCTTGTAATCTCGATGCTTGTCGGCGGATTGCTTGCCGGCGTTATGGGTTTCTTGATTTCTATTCCTGTTATGCGCCTACACGGTGACTATCTGGCCATTGTTACCCTAGCCTTTGGCGAGATTATCAAGAATATCTTGAACAATCTTTATGTAGGGATGGATGAGAGTGGTTTGCACCTCAGTATGAATAGTGAGAGTTCGCTACATATGTCTCAGGCAGGCAAAGTTTTGCTTGCGGGTCCTAAAGGTGCAGTTGGCGTTAATACAATTGCAAGCTTTATCGTGGGCATCTTGTTGGTACTGTTTTGCCTTTTTGTAGCACTTAACCTCATTAATAGCCGTTCTGGTCGTGCAATTCTCGCTGTCCGTGATAATCGCATTGCGGCGGAGGCCTGCGGTATCAATTCGATGAAGTACCGTATGATGGCCTTTGTGGTTTCGGCGGTGCTTGCTGGTATGGCAGGTGCACTCTATGGTCTGAACTACTCAAGCTTTATCCCCAGCAAATTTGATTTCAACAATTCCATCATGGTGCTGGTGTTTGTTGTTTTGGGCGGTATTGGCAATATCCGTGGTGGCATGATTGCAGCAGCAGTGCTGACCGTGCTTCCCGAAGCCCTGCGTTTCCTGTCTACGTACCGTATGCTGATTTACTCTGTCGTGCTGATTGCCGTTATGCTTATCTCCAACAACGAGCAGGCACGTATGGTACTGCGTAGATTCAAAAACCATTTCAAAAAGAGCCGCAAAAAGAAGGTTGCTCCTCAGGTAGCTGTTGCAGGGGCTGGTGCTGCGAGCGCAAAGGAGGATGGCGCCAATGACTAAGGAAGAAAAGCAGGTCGTGTCAGCTCCCGAGAGCCAGCAGTCTGGTATCAAAGCTCGTCGTGTTAATACCAAGATGGTGCCTTTGCCTTCGACCTCTATTGTGCCCGAGCGCGACCTCGGTAAAGAACCCATCCTCGAATGTCGCCATTTGGGCATTGACTTTGGTGGTCTGCATGCTGTTGAGGATTTTGATATTGCTGTAGGTCGTACTGAGATTGCCGGTCTTATTGGTCCTAACGGCGCAGGCAAAACGACCATCTTTAACTTGCTGACTAAGGTCTACCAGCCCACACGGGGTACGATTTTGTTGGATGGTCAGGATCTCAACAATATGAGTGTTCCCAAGGTCAATCAGTCGGGCATTGCTCGTACTTTCCAGAACATTCGCCTCTTTTCCAACCTATCGGTTGAGGATAACGTGCGTATTGGCCTGCACAATCAGGTGAAGTGTTCGATGCTCAATGGCATCTTCCGTACGCCACAGTTTTTCAAGAGCGAAAAAGCCTTCCATAAGCGCGCACTTGAACTGCTTGATGTGTTTGATATGGCCGATCTTGCCCAGGTTTCTGCGGGTTCTTTGCCCTATGGTGCTCAGCGTCGTCTTGAGATAGTCCGCGCTCTTGCAACCGAGCCCAAGCTTCTGTTGCTTGATGAGCCTGCGGCAGGTATGAATCCCTCCGAGACCTCTGACTTGATGGACAGCATTCTCAAGATTCGTGATGAGTTCCAGATTGCCATTATGTTGATTGAGCACGACATGGATCTTGTTATGGGCATCTGCGAAGGCATTGCTGTTTTGAACTACGGCAAGATTATTGCCAAGGGTACGCCCGAAGAGATTCAAAACAATCCCGAGGTTATCGAGGCTTATTTGGGTGTTCAAACCGATGCCTCTGCAGAGAAGGAGGCCTAAGCTATGGCATTGCTTTCCGTGCGAGATATGCATGTGTACTACGGCTCGATCCATGCCATCAAGGGTATCTCCTTTGACGTTGAGGAAGGTGAGGTTGTTACCCTTATTGGCGCTAATGGAGCAGGCAAATCCACCACGCTCAAAACGGTTTCGGGTTTGATGGTGCCACGTGCAGGTGAGATTGAGTTTGCAGGGGAGTCTATTGCAGATGTTCCAGCAAATGAGTTAGTTCCCAAAGGTTTGGCGTTGTGCCCTGAGGGTAGGTCTCTTTTCCAGGCTATGAGCGTAGAAGAAAATCTCGAGATGGGCGGCTATACTCGTCCCAAAAACGAAGTCGCCGACGATATGGAGCGTGTCTTTGCTATTTTTCCACGTTTGAAGGAACGTCGTCGTCAGATTGCAGGTACGCTTTCGGGTGGTGAGCAGCAGATGGTTGCCATGGGGCGTGCCATGATGAGCCGCCCACGTCTGCTCATGCTCGACGAACCTTCGATGGGCTTGGCACCTATTCTCGTGCAGGAGATTTTCAATATTATTCGCCGTTTGCACGATGACGGAACTACCGTGCTTTTGGTTGAACAGAACGCTCAGATGGCACTTTCTGTTGCTGATCGCGCTTATGTTCTTGAGACGGGTCATATCGCGATGGATGGTCCTGCTTCTGAACTTGCTGCGGATGATCGTGTGCGCAAAGCTTATCTGGGAGGTTAATCGCGCTTGCGCTGTGTGTTGCTGGAGTGTAAGCGCTGCTTGAGTTTACGACAAATGGGTAGGATTCCCCTCAACTGATACTTTGTTGAGGGGAATTTTTATATGTCACAACGCAAACAGGGCAAACTTGACCCTACAATTACGCGTCGCACCTTACAGCGCTTTTGGGATGTAACCAAGAAAATGCCTGGTATCACGACTCTTTCAGTGATTTCTTCTGCAGGCTATATCGTGCTTCTAACCTTTATTAACACCTATGTGATGGGCTTGGTGGTTGACCGCGTACAACAAGGTCAGGTAGCGCCAGATCAGGTATGGCAGGTTTTTGGACCATATATTGCCGCTTTGGTGCTTGTTAATGCTGTGGGCCAGGTGCTTTCAAAGTTGCAGGATTACAGCGTCTATAAACTTGAAATCAATGGCAATTATCGGCTCTCACGTCTGTGTTTTGGTACGCTTTCCAACCAGTCTATGACTTTCCACAACGGGCGTTTTGGTGGGGCGTTGGTGAGCCAAACAAGCCGCTTTACCTCAGGTTATACGGGACTTGTGGATGTAGTGGTTTATTCGCTTATTCCAAAGGTTGCGTCCATCATTTGCACCATCGTGATGCTTGCCCCGCTGGTGCCTCTTTATGTGGTTATCCTCTTCATCACGCTCGTGATTTATGTCACCATTGCCTATAAGCTTTATAAGGGGATTTTGCCGCTTTCCGAAGCGAGTTCATCTGCACAAAACCGTCTCTCTGGTGTGCTTTCTGATGCGGTAACCAATATTCTTGCAGTCAAGACAAGCGGTCGTGAGGACTTTGAACGCGAGCTTTTTGTTGCAGCCGATAGGGATGCACGTGGAGCCCAGACAGCAACCATGCACGCTATGCTTGCCCGCGGCTTTACTACGAGCGCCTTGATTACAGCAATCATGACCATTGCTTCGATTTTTGTAGCTGGCGGCAATGCTTGGTTTGGCATTTCTGCAGGTACATTGGTGATGATTTTTACCTATACCTACAACCTCACCATGCGCGTGAACTACTTCAATTCGATGATGACGCGTATCAATAATTCTCTGGGCGATGCAGCTGAGATGACACGTGTGCTAGATGAGCCTCTACTGGTTGCAGACGATGAGGATGCTCGTCCTCTCAAGGTTGGTGAAGGCGCTATCGACTTTAGTCATATTGGTTTTGCTTATCCTGATGCGCCGGCAGGAGAGAAGGTCTTTACAGACCTGTCACTGCATATTTTGCCGTACAACGCGTTGGTTTGGTGGGACGCTCCGGCTCGGGCAAGACGACCCTGACCAAATTATTGCTGCGACTAGATGACGTGCAAGATGGGCAGGTTCTGGTAGATGGCCAGGATGTCTCTCATTGCACGCAGCAAAGCTTGCGTTCACAGGTTGCCTATGTGCCTCAGGAGCCGCTGCTATTTCATCGAACGGTTAGAGACAATATTGCTTATGGCAAGCCTGATGCAAGTGATGAGGAAATTCGTCAAGCTGCCGAGCAGGCCAATGCGATGGAGTTTATTGAGCGCCTACCACAGGACCTAGATACTATGGTGGGCGAGCGCGGAGCCAAACTTTCGGGCGGTCAACGCCAGCGTGTGGCTATAGCACGTGCAATTTTGGTTGATGCACCTATCTTGGTGCTTGATGAGGCAACGTCTGCGCTGGACTCCGAGAGTGAGGCGTTGGTGCAAGGAGCGCTGGAAAATCTTATGCGTGGGCGTACCGCAATTGTTGTTGCTCACCGTTTGTCCACAGTTGCTGCTCTTGACCGCATAGTTGTGCTCGCTGACGGCAAAATTGTGGAGGATGGTACACACGCCGAGCTTACAGCCGCTGGTGGCGAGTATGCTGGTCTGTGGTCGCGACAGACGGGCGGTTTCCTCGAAGGAGATGGGGAGACAAGCGAGTAGGAGGAATGATGACAACGCAGGCTTTGCCCGACTTTCTTGGTATGCTCAAAAATGAGGTCATGCCCGCTCAGGGTTGCACCGAGCCTATTGCGGTTGCTTTTGCCGTATCGGTTGCATCCGAGCAGTTGAGCTGCAATCCTGCAGACATCAAAGAAATTCACCTGCTGCTTTCTGCCAATATCATCAAAAATGCCTTGGGCGTTGGTATTCCTGGTACTGGTGCCGTGGGTATTGAAATTGCGGCTGCCTTGGGTGCGGTAGTGCGACGTTCTGACGCACGCCTAGAAGTTCTGGCCAATTTTGCTTCCGAACAGTTGGAACTTGCACGTCAGATGGTTGCCGAAGAACGTATTCAGGTAGAGCAAAAAGCTACCGACGAGCAACTCTTTATCGAGGCGCAGCTCAAATCTGTGACAGGTGAGACAAGCCGTGCAGTTGTGGTGCGCGATCATACCAATGTGGTGCGTATCGAGCACAATGGTGAGGTGATTTGTGATAAGCCTCTGAGCGTAAGCAGTGCTTCTGATGCGGGTACAGGTCTGACTATCAAGAATATCTATGACTTTGCTACGAGTGTTGATGCTGCTGATATCGCTTTTTTGCTTGAATGTGTTCCATTGAATACGGCTGTGAGCAAAGAAGGCCTTTCGGGTGGCTATGGTCTGCGTGTGGGTGAAAAGATTGCCTCAGGTACGAGTGGCAGTAGCTCAATGCTGCTTAACAATATTGCTCTGCGTATCATGGCGGCAACAGCTGCAGGCAGCGATGCCCGTATGGCTGGTTGTCAGCTGTCGGTAATGACGGTGGCGGGGTCAGGCAATCAAGGTATTGCTTGTACGGTGCCGGTGATTGAGCTGGCGCGCGAGTTGGGTTCCAGTGACGAGGAACTATCGCGTGCGCTTGCGATTTCTGAGCTGGTGGTATGTCATCTCAAGGAGTATATGGGCAGGTTGTCTCCGCTTTGTGGTTCGGGAATCGCTGGTGGTACAGGTGCTTGCTGTGGTATGACCTACTTGCAAGGCGGTACCGAAGCTCAGCTTGAAGCAGCAGTTAACAATATGATTGCCATGCTTCAAGGTATGATTTGCGATGGTGCCAAAGCTACTTGTGCGCTCAAGATTGCTGCAGGTACCAACGCTGCGGTGCATTGCTCTGCTTTGGCTTTGGCGGATATTTCGCCTTCGAGCTTGGATGGCATTGTCTTTGATGATGTGGAGGATACCATTCGCAATATTGGTACCTTTGTGCGAGAAGGCATGCAGCATACCGATGAGACGATACTTTCCATCATGCTCAATAAGCAGCTTGGTAATTAGCCTGTCAAACCTGCGTCGTGTTGCTTGCTTCACGTCCCGCAAGGCGGCTCAAAAGCGCCTCCCAGCCTCTGCAAACGGTTCAATACCGTCCCACGTCTCTGCAAACGGTTCAAAACCGTCGCTCTGCTTCCACAAAAGCACTGCTTACTTTTTGCACTGCTCAATTTTTTACTGAGGGTGCTTTATGAACCCGTTGTCTTCCATTTAATGCAGACGGTTCAAAACCGTACCAAACGGCTCGAGAAACCCAGATAAAATTGGCGTAAGGGCGCATATTGAACCCGATGTGGGCAAAAGGGCGCACCCCCATGCCCAGGTAAAAATTACCGCAAGGGTGCTTTTTGAACCGCCTACGAGAGAAAGGGTGCATTATGAACCGCCTGCATGGGCGTATGGCAGCACGAGCGATGGCCCACTGGGCTAGCCGGCGAGAATTTTCAAACCAGTTTTGCAGGCTTGTAGAGTCTCGATTCGCAGGCCGCGACGTGCTCCTTCTGCGGCAGAAACGCTTTCCATTGTGGCAAGCATGCGTCTGACCCCAGCAGCTTTCTGCTCGTTTTTGCAGATAGCAAGCATGGTTGCACCCGAACCCGAAATTACAAAAGCCGAAGCTCCCGAACTAAGTGCCGCCGAGCGCAAAGCTTCGTAATCAGGAATCAAGCGTGCGCGATAGGGCTCGTGCAACTTATCATGCGCACAGGCAGCAAGTAGCTCCGCGTCGCCCGTCTCGAGTGCTCGCACCATA
The DNA here is from genome assembly GCF_057238325.1 of Olegusella sp. Classification (NCBI taxonomy): domain Bacteria; kingdom Bacillati; phylum Actinomycetota; class Coriobacteriia; order Coriobacteriales; family Coriobacteriaceae; genus Olegusella; species Olegusella sp. The sequence continues at coordinate 68,895 of NZ_DBHHGF010000006.1, forward strand.
GCAACACAGCGGCCCGTCTGCCAGACGGCTGTTGCCATGGGTACCTCCGCTGGTAGCACGCGCCGTGCCTCGGCGGTACGCACCTCGTAAGGCGGCACAATAGCAACAAAGCGTAGTTCCTCAGCGACGTCAAAACGCTGAGTCCATACACGTCCCGCATTGCTAAAGGAGCAAACCAAACCTCCCAAAACGGCGGGTGCCACATTGTCCGGATGTCCTTCCAACGAACTTGCCATCTGAATGATGCGTTCTCGATCTAAACTCAAGCCCGACAGCGCATAAGCAGCAGCAATACCAGCCACAATACAAGCAGAACTTGACCCCAAACCCCCCGCCAGAGGAATAGGGGAGTCAATAGTGATGTTAAGCAACTCCTCGATAATCCCCAGTTCAGAGCAGGTGTGGCAGTACGAGGTCCATACCAGATTGTCAGCACCACAAAAACGAGACTCGCAACCTTCGATATGCAGCTGACCGTCAGTGCTTGGCACAAAGGTAAAGGTTGCCATCATATCGAGAGCAAGGCCCAAGCAGTCAAAGCCGACACCCACATTGGCAGAAGTTGCGGGGACTTGGATTTTTAGCGCGCGGGGTTCACTCATGACAACAACCTTTCTGCCGTGTGCTCAATGTAACTGTTCATCTGCTCGCGTTCGCAGAGGTCAAGGTGGCGTTCAGGTAGTTGTTTGAGTTCGGCAAGCTGGTGTGGTGCGGGTACATCCGTGAATTTTTGTAAGGCTTGCATGCATTCAAATCCATCCAAGCCTTCTGTGCTTTGCCCCAGTGCCTCAAGGACAGAGGCGGGGAACTTATAAGGATTGGCGGTGGAGAGACAAACGCGAGGAATGCCTTCGTCGCGAGGCTGCTTGCGAAGCACATGCATCGCAACAGCGGTATGCGTATCCAAGAGCACTTGGGATTCTTCCCAAATATCACGTATGGTTGCTTGCGTCTCTTCATCTGTAGCGCGACCGCAGGCAAAAAGCTCGTGCAGGCGGTGAAGCAGAGCTTCAGGCAGCTCGTAGGATCCCTCTTGCTCCAGGCGGTCCATGAGCTCAGATACTAGTTTGGTATCCCCCTCAGATAGGTAATAGAGCAGACGCTCAAGGTTGGAGGACACAAGGATATCCATCGAAGGCGAGAGACTCTTTTCAAAGGGGCGCAGGCGGTCATAGCGACCAGTCGAGATGAAATCAAAAAGCACATCATTGATGTTGGACGCTACGATGAGGCGCGATATAGGTAGTCCCAAGAGTTTGGCATAATAACCTGCAAGCACATCACCAAAATTGCCTGTAGGTACACAGAACTCCACAGAATCACCTAGTTGAATGACAGCTTTGTCAATGAGTTGCTTGTATGCTGAGAAGTAATAGACCACCTGAGGCACCAGGCGACCTATATTAATGGAGTTTGCGCTGGATAGAGCAATGTTCTTCTGGGATAGACGCTCGGCAAGCTTTTGGTCGGCAAAGATATGTTTGACTTCGGTCTGAGCATCATCAAAGTTGCCGTGTATACCACAGACGGCCACGTTGCGGCCACGCTGGGTGACCATTTGTAAACGCTGTACGTCGGATACGCCACCATCTGGATAAAAGACTGCAACTCCTGTGCCAGCTACATCCGCAAAACCCTCAAGGGCTGCCTTGCCCGTATCCCCTGATGTTGCTGTCACAATCATGATCTGCTTGTCATCATGTGCATCTTTGCGTGCGACTGACATGAGACGAGGCAGCATTTGCAGCGCTACATCTTTGAAGGCGCAGGTGGGGCCATGCCAGAGCTCTAACATCCACATGTCGCCTACAGGTACTAAAGGAGTAATGACAGGTGTGTCAAAACGCTTGCCGTAAGCCGCTGTCACGCAATCTGCAATTTCTTCTTTACTAAAGTCGGGAAGCAGCAACCCCAATACACGACAAGCAAGGGCGTGATAGTCCTCCGTACATGCCGCCGCGAGGTCAATTTTGAGATTCTTGAGGGAATCTGAGACATACAGACCCCCATCTGGAGCAATTCCGGCAAGAATAGCTTGCTTACTTGTTACAGAGGGCTCAATGGAGCGTGTGCTGTGATACAAACGTGCCAAGATGGGCTCCTAGCTCTTCGTGGGTCTGTGCCTTGTAGCTATCATAGAACTGCAAACGTGCTTATGCGAAAGCGTAAACACAAACGAAAGATAGGAATGAGATGAACATCGCTCTTTTAGGATGTGGCACCGTGGGTAAAGGTGTCGACGAGATTTGTAAGAGTCTTCCCGATATCAGGGTAACGCGCATTCTCGAGCTGCCCGACCGCCTAAGCGATCCGCGTATGACCTCCAATTATGAGGACATTTTGGCAGATGACAATGTGGATGTGGTGCTGGAATGCATGGGCGGCATTGAGCCTGCGCATAGCTTTATCGTGCGCGCACTCAAGGCGGGAAAACCTGTGGTGACTTCCAACAAAGCTGTTGTGGCTGCGTATTTGAACGAGTTTGTGGAGCTAACGCAGACTACAGGCGTGCCACTACTCTGCGAGGCTGCTGTAGGTGGTGGTGTGCCATGGCTGTCCTCAATTCGCAACGCTCGTCGTATTGATGAGATTTCTGCTGTGTCGGGCATTATGAATGGCACGACCAATTACTTGCTTACTTCTCTTGAGATGGGTGATGCCAGCTTTGATGAGGTGCTTGCCGAAGCGCAGCGTTTAGGCTATGCAGAAGCAGATCCGTCCGCAGATATCGATGGTATTGATGTCCGCAACAAAATTATTATTTCTTGTCTTGCCGCCTTTGATGCGGTTTGTTCTGCCGAGCAGGTCTGCACCACAGGTATTCGTTCTCTTAAAAGCAGTGATGTGGCTCTTTTTGCGGTCCACGGCCGTCGCGTCAAATTGATGGGTCGAGCAATGCGCAAAGGGCAGCGCTACGCCGCCGTTGTCGAGCCCGTGGCGTTACCCCAGACGGCAACCGAGGCCAACGTTCCTGCCAACTTTAATATTCTGTCGCTCACAGGCACCACGGTAGGTGAGCTAAAATTCTACGGTCAGGGCGCTGGTTCTCTGCCTACGGGCAACGCAATGGTGCAGGATGTCCTTGATTACATGGCGGGGGAGCGTCCCAACTTTGCAATATGCGATGAGATGAGTTTTGATGCAGATCTTCTGCTGGGTGATTATGTATTGCGCTGTGATGGCGCTGCTGCTATGGCGGCCAAAGAAGGTTGGAAGGCCTACGGTGCTGACGCTTGGCTTATCAAAAATATCAACCCTGTTTGTGCAAGCGAGCTTTTGGCGAAGGCTCGCGAGATTGACCCCGAGGCGCTCATCTTTTCGCGCCCTAGGAAGGACGCCTAGTTCATGATTAAGGTTGCAAAATTTGGCGGGTCCTCGGTCGCAAGCGCCGAGCAGTTTCGCAAGGTAAAAAGCATTATCCAAGCCGATCCTGACCGCCGTTTTGTGGTGGTATCGGCAGCGGGCAAACGTTTTTCGGATGACAATAAAATTACCGATTTATTGCTGCTTGCCAATGCACACATTCAGTACCATGTGGATTCTCAGCCGTTGCTCTCCCAAATCGAGCAACGCTTTGTTGAGGTTGCAAAGTCGCTGGATCTCAAGTATCCAGTAGCCGAGAAGTTCGAGGAGTTTTCCTCGGTGGTAACTTCGCTGTCGCCCGAATATATCGTGAGTCGCGGTGAATTTTTTACGGGACAGTTGATGGCTGAGTATCTAGGACTGCCTTTTGTAGATGCCTCGGACACGATTGTTTTTCATCACGATGGTACGGTGGACTTTGAACGTACGGCAATTCGTGTAAAAGAAGCAGCTCAGCGCAATCCGCGTGGCTTTGTACTGCCAGGTTTTTATGGTTGCACAGTTGACGGTACGGTCAAGCTCTTTCAGCGTGGCGGCGGAGATATTACCGGTGCTGTGCTTGCTCGCTGTCTCGAAGCAAACGTCTATGAAAACTGGACAGATGTGCCGGGCTTCTTGTCTGCCGATCCACATATTGTTGATATGCCGCGTGCGATTCATCGTATTACCTTTGATGAGATGCGCGAGCTTTCTTATATGGGCGCTACGGTGCTGCAGGAAGATTCAATTTTCCCGGTGCGTGAGGCCAATATTCCCATCCAGATTAAAGACACTAATTCGCCTGACCGCAAAGGCACAACTATTCGTGAGACGGCCGAAGAGCGTGAGGTTGAACACCTCATTACGGGCATCGCTGGTCGCAAGGATTTTACAGCAGTACATATCCAGAAGACGCATATGTCCGACAAGGTGGGCGTAGTGCGTTCTGCTTTATCAGTATTTGAGCGTTACGGCGTTTCGATAGAGCATCTGCCGACAGGCGTTGACTCCTTTGGCATTGTGGTGAATAGCGCCGATGTAAAGGACAAGATTTACCCCATCATCACCGATTTGCGTCGCGAGGTGGCACCCGATGATATTACGGTGACCGACAAACTAGCCCTGATTTCCATTGTGGGCCGCAATCTGCGTCGCCGTCCTGGCTCGTCAGGCCTTATCTTCGGCGTATTGGGCAAGGCAGGTATCAATATTCGCCTGATTACTCAGAGCTCACAGGAGATTTCGATTATTGTCGGCGTAGACAACGATGACTTTGAGCGTGCAATTCGCGTAATGTATGACGGCTTTGCTGCGCACGAAAAAGTTTAGGTGGGAGTTAGTATGAGCGGAAAAACAGTTGCTATTCTGGGCGCAACTGGTGTGGTGGGTACGCAGATGCTGAAGTGTTTGGAAGAGCGTGATTTTCCCGTTAGCCGCTTGGTGCCGCTTGCGAGTGCGCGTTCGGTAGGTCGTACGGTGGTATTCCATGACAAGCAGATTCCGGCCGTTCTCGCGGCTCCTGAGGCCTTTGAGGGCGTTGATATTGTACTGGGAGCTGCAGGTGATGATATCGCTCGCGAATTGCTGCCTGAGGCAGTAGTTCGCGGTGCTGTGTGCGTTGATAATAGCCATGCTTTCCGCATGGATGCCGATGTGCCGCTGGTGATCCCCGAAATTAATGCAGCAGATGCCAAAAACAACAAAGGTATTATCTCCAATCCCAACTGCGCCACGATTATCGGCCTTGTGCCTACCTGGCCCTTACATCAGCAAGCGGATTTAAAGCGCATGGTAGTCTCGACCTATCAAGCGGCATCTGGTGCAGGTATGCCTGGCTTGAGGGAGCTTGAGCGTGAGATGGAGGCAGTGGCTGCAGGTAAGTCTGTGGGTAGTACGGCTCCGTTTGCGCATCAGTTGGCGGCCAACCTCATTCCTCAGATTGGTTCTGAGAAGGAGGCAGGCTATACCAGCGAAGAGATGAAGATGCTCTACGAGGGTCGCAAGATTATGCATTTGCCTGAGCTGCGTGTGAATTGCACCTGCGTGCGTGTGCCTGTTATGCGTTCGCATTCCGAGTCAATCACAGCGGAGTTTGAGCATCCCATTTCGGTGGATGAGGCGCGCGAGATTTTGGCTTGTGCTCCTGGTGTACGTGTGGTGGATGATTTGGCGGCAGCTGAATATCCTATGCCGCTTGAGACATCCGACCAGGACCTTATCTATGTGGGTCGTATCCGTCGTGATCTCTCGGCGCCTGATGGCGTGAATGCGCTGACCTATTGGGTGTGTGGCGATCAAATTCGCAAGGGTGCGGCTACTAACGCCGTTCAGATTGCCGAGCAGCTCTTGTAGGTTTGAGCAGTTGTGTTCTAAACCAGCCGTCGATCGCCTATATGCGAGCTAAATCGTTGCAACCTCAGGTTGCAACGCGACGCATCTACCAGGCAATTCTTAGAAAATTACTGGTAGATAGGGGTAAGAAAAAATCGTTGCAACCTCAGGTTGCAACGATTTGTAGGCTGAGATTGCAACGATTTTTAGGGATTTTAGGAATTCGTACGGCTGCTGCAACAAAAATCTGTAGCGGAGTTGCTGCAGAGAGGGTTGCTGCAAAAAAATTGCAAGGAACTCACGTGTAGAGCGCGCTCTAGGTGTCCCCATTTATTCCTTGGTAGGGGAGGCAAGGAACGCGCGGGTGCGAGGATCGCTCGGACGATCAAAAACCTCCTCAGGTGTGCCCTCTTCTACAATGCGACCATCTAGCAGCAGACATACGCGATCGGAAGCAGCTCGCGCAAAACCCATCTCGTGAGTAACTAGTCCGACAGCCATACCTTCTTCTGCCAGAGAGCGAATCAGCTTGACCATATCGTCGGTCAGGCGAGGATCTAGGGCAGAGGTTGCTTCGTCAAAGAAAATCACGCGAGGCTTCATACAGAGCGCCCGCGCGATTGCGACGCGCTGCTGCTGGCCGCCCGAGAGCTGACAGGGAACCTTGTCCGCATGCTCTGTGAGATCTAGGCGTTCAAGTAGCTTGCGGGCCTGCTCCTCAACTTCTGCTGGATTACGTTTCTGCACCACCAGCGGTGCATCCATCACATTTTGCAGCACCGTCATGTGCGGAAAAAGGTTGTAGTCCTGAAATACAATGCCAAAGCGCATGCGTGCGCGCTGCATAGCGGCCCTATCATAGATGGCAGGTTGAATGTCGAGAGTATGCTCACCAGTTTCGGGATTTGGGTCCTTCTTGGCACGAGAATCAAGTTCGGATCCGCGCGGCTTGCATACCACGATACTGTCGTAGGATAGCTCGCCCGAATCAAAACTATCAAGCAGTGTCAAGCACCGCAGCAAGGTAGACTTGCCCGCGCCCGATGGACCGATAATAGACAGTACTTCTCCGCGGTTAATCGTCAGAGAGATGTCATGCAGCACTTCGTTTTCGCCAAAGGACTTACGAGCGCCTCGCAAGTAGACGGCTGGTAGGCCGACGAGCGAGGAGTAAGAAATATCGGGCGTGGGAAGCTTGCGTTGGGGCTTCTTTTTGAGCATTGAGGATTCCTTAGTTTTGCTTGGCGGATTGAGTGTGGGTCAACAGAACTTAGTGTAAGTAAGCAGGACTATTGTGAGGTAGCTGAGCAGGACTTAATCGTGATAGTAGGCAAGCTTTTTTTCGGCGCGGCGAAGCAGAGCCTCGATGATAAGACAGGTTATCCAATAAATTGCTGCTGCGATAACAAAAGGTATCATCGTGTGCTCGCGAGCGACTAGCGCCTTGCCTGTGGTAAACATCTCGATGACTCCAATGGAGAATGCCAGCGAGGTGTCTTTGACCAGTGTCACGATTTCATTTCCCATAGCAGGGAGAATACGTTTGACAACCTGAGGCAGAATGATGCGAAAGAAGGTTTGACTGCGCGAATACCCCAAAGCTTTGGCTGCCTCATATTGGCCACGTGGCATGCTCTGGATGCCCGAGCGATAGATTTCTGCAAAATAGGCGGCATAGTTAATCACAAAGGATGCAAGAACAGCCACCATCATGTAACCGGGTCCCATTGTGATGCCAAATACGTAATACGGTGCAAAAAAGACTGCAAACATCTGCAACATCAAAGGTGTACCACGCATCAGGCTGATATAGATGCTGATAAGCCATGCGAGTGGCTTGATGCGAGAGAGGCGTCCTAGGGCGACAGGGATTGCCAGCAGAGTTGCTCCTATCAAGGTGACAAAGAAAATATCGAGACTGATGCCATAGCCCTCGATGAGTTTTTGGAACATGATAGAGACTTCCATACTGCCATCCTGTCATAAGGTTGATGTGCGAACTGCTTTCGAACCGCTTTCGAACTGCTTTCCCAGTGCAAACTGTTTTCGAACCGCTTTCCCAAAAGGAGACCGCGACTGCGTGAGCCGCGGTCTTAAAATCATAGCTTGTTAGGGGTGGCTTATGCCTTGGGCAGACACCACAGGTCATAAGAAACACCCTGATTACTATACTTCTCACAAATCTTTTTGACGGTGCCGTCGGCGTCGAGCGCTTGGAGATCTGCTTCGATGGTGACTGCGAGCTTCTTGCCTTCGTCGGTTTTTGCACAGCCGACTCCAAAGTGCTCAGAGTTCAAAGACTCATCAAGAATGGTGAACTCTGAGCGGCCGTCGATATTAAAGACGGCAACGGGATAGTCGACAGCAATCGCGTCATAACTGCCCTGTTCAAGGGACATGAATGCGGTGTTGTACTCGCCGATGGTGTCGAGTTTTGCAAAGGTCTTGGCGAGTTCCTCTTGGCTTCCGCCCTCAGAGAGCAGCTCGAGGGCGGCCGAGTCAGCCTGGGTGATAACGCGCTTATCTTTGAGGTCGGTAAGCTTTTTGATGTTTGAGTCGGACTTTACAACGATGACCTGGCGGTTTTCCATATACGCGTCAGTAAATGCATAGTCCTTCTCGCGACCTTCGATGGTAAAGCCGTTCCAAATACAGCTAATCTGACCGGAGTTGAGCATGGCATCTTTTGCATCCCAGTTGATGGGGGTGGGGGTAAAGGTCCAACCCTCTTTTTCGCAGACGGCCTTTGCGAGATCGAGGTCAAAGCCGGTATAGTTGCCGTCTTTGTCAAGATAGCCGTAGGGTGGGAAAGCCTCATCAAAGCCGACGATGAGTTCAAAACTCTTCTTTGTTGCAGAACCTGCACTATCCGCTGCCGATCCCGTGGCTGTTGGCTTGCTTCCACAAGCTGCGAGCATGCTGAGAATACCTGCGCTAGCAGCAAAACCACTTGCCTTGATAAAAGACCTACGGTTGATTTGCTTATCCTGGATGCTCATCTTGATTCCCCCTGTCGTGTGAGCCGTACATACTTTTTGAGTAGCCACTTTAGTTAACTAAACTTTAGTGTGCTAAAGCAAGGATAGTGAGTAAAGTCCAAAGATGCAAGGAAAACTTTGTTACAGTTTCAATTCGTGGCTTTGCTTGAAAGGAAGTGCAAAATCTTTTTTGCGAAATACCTGTGATAATTCGATGCGATGGATAGAAGCAAGAAAGACTTTTCGAACCTTTCCAAAACCAGGGGACTGGGCTACAAACCGCAAATGGTTCAAGTTTCGAACTTGGCAATTGCAAAAGGGCTGGCCAGATTTTTCTGAATCTCGAAAGATGAACCATCTACCCGTGGTCATATTTTTCAAAAACTCGAGAAGCGAACCATCTACAAATTTTTGCGTAAAGGAGAAACTCTTTGTGCGCCCAACTGCACAACTAGGATTAAGGCAGCCCTAACAAGAAGTGTTTTAAAAGACACACACTCCAGGCTATTTGCAAAACTGCGATATTTGGATGAAATGGCACCGCGTTGCTCCGAAATAGGATAACAATGCACATCCCATAGCGGGGCGATAACTATCTTTTGACCCCCATTCGCTCTGAGAGCCGATATGCGCCATTTGCCGAAATTTGTGTTGCAGCATTTCTGCTGGTAGAAAGCCTGTTTTGAAAGGCAGCTATTTCCCCGTGTTTTGTCGCATCTTGTGGGATTAGTAAACTCGCAGGTAGACGACCTGGATCTATATTTCCAATATAAATATCTTATTCAATAATGACCTTAAATGGCGCATATCGGCCTTCAGAGCGAATAGGGGTATGAAAATGCTGTATTGATATCTGAGGCGAGCTACAAGATTGGCGTTTTTAGAGATACAGAACGCAAATAGTTCAAGTTTCGAGACAAGCAAGTGTGGGATGCATACGGCATCTCAACGCGTTACGTATTACGGTGTGAAGTTGCAACATGCGAAAAGGGTCACGATTCATCAGCAGACAGTGAATCGGGTTCCTATTTCATCATTGATCCAAAATTTACCAGGCATTTTGTGGAGCCAAACGTGCAAAAGGGACCCTTTCGGGATGGGATGATGAACGGTGAACCTTTTCTGGAGGGGATGATGAAAGAGAGGCCTTTTTTTGGATGGGGATGATGAATGGTGAAACTTTTCTGTCTCTCCGTGTCACTTCGGCATGAAAAAAAGCCAGAGCCGAAGCTCTGACCTTGTGTTTCTGGTGCGCCGTCAGGGATTCGAACCCTGGACCTTGGGATTAAGAGTCCCCTGCTCTGGCCAGCTGAGCTAACAGCGCATAAATGGGGTGGGTAGTGGGTCTCGAACCCACGACCTCCGGAGCCACGGTCCGGCGCTCTGGCCAACTGAGCTACACCCACCATCTGCCCCGCACGGCTTTCGTCGCGCTTCAGCGGAAGTAATTATTACCTAGCACCAAAAGAAATGCAAGGACAATTTTATCTTTTTTGAAAATAGCGCGAATTAGTTTGATATCTTGCCAAAGAAAAGCATTCTGAACTGGGGAAACGTTATTCGATACAAGCTGAAGAAAAACACTCTGCTTATTTGAATAATAAATGTACTGTGTCAGCTTCATGATGTTCAATATTCTGAACTTCAATTTTGAACTTTGAACTATTATGTTCCCAACGTTTTGAGAACTAAATTGAACTTTGAACTTTTGCATGAAGAAAGCTCGTATTTTAAGTTCAAGCGTGGTGCTTCCACGCGAGATAGATTTAAACGAGCAGAGCAGGCATGGACAGTCAGAGACGAGCGGAGTAGACATGGATAGTCAGGGTTTTCCTGAGCGCTTGGTCAAGATTATGGAGGAGCGTGACCTCAAGCAGGTCGATCTTTTGCATCTGGCCTCCGTGCAGGGAGTAAAGCTCGGCAAAAGCCAGTTGAGCCAATATATAAGCGGCAAAACTATGCCACGCCCTGCCGTGTTGAACTCGTTAGCCGAGCTTTTGGGAGTTGAAGAAAACTGGCTTGCAGGTACTAATCAGAAGCAGACGACTCGCGATCATGTAGCAGCGACCCGAGCAGCTGATGATGAACGGCCTGGTACGCGAGCTACCACGGGCGCTACTGCGCCCCTCAACTCGGGTTTATCTGCAACAAATCAGTCAAATGGTGGTCAAAAGTTCAGCTCTACTGCACAGAAAAAAATGTACCGGGAGGTTCATCCTATGCGCCAGTTCAAAAAATCTGCCAAGCTCGAAAACGTGTTGTACGACGTGCGTGGTCCTGTTGTCGATGAGGCAAACCGTATGGAAGAGGATGGCATGAGCATCCTTAAGCTCAACATTGGCAACCCTGCGACTTTTGGTTTTCGTACTCCCGATGAGGTTGTTTTGGATATGGCTGCTCAGCTGACCAAGTGTGAAGGTTACTCGGCATCCAAGGGACTTTTTTCGGCGCGCAAAGCAATTATGCAGTATTCGCAGGTCAAGGACCTGCCAAACGTCACGATGAACGATATCTATACAGGCAACGGTGTTTCTGAGCTTATCAATTTGTCGATGTCGGCACTGCTTGATGATGGTGACGAGATTTTGATTCCAAGCCCAGACTATCCGCTGTGGACTGCCTGTGCAACGCTTGCTGGTGGCAAGGTCGTACATTATCTCTGTGACGAGCAGGCAGACTGGTATCCCGATCTAGACGATATTCGTTCCAAGATTACGCCTGCTACCAAAGCTATTGTGATCATTAATCCCAACAATCCAACTGGCGCACTATATCCGCGTGAGGTGCTGCAAGAGATTGTGGATATCGCTCGTGAGCACCAGTTAATTATCTTTTCTGACGAGATTTACGATCGTCTCGTTATGGAAGGCGAGGGTGAGCACGTTTCTATTGCCTCGCTAGCTCCTGACCTGTTTTGTGTGACTTTCTCAGGTCTCTCCAAGTCCCACATGATTGCTGGCTATCGTATTGGCTGGATGGTACTGTCTGGTAACAAACGCATTGCTCGCGACTATATTTTGGGCATCAACATGCTCTCGAACATGCGTCTGTGTTCTAATGTGCCTGCTCAGTCCATTGTCCAAACGGCGCTCTGGGGTCACCAGTCGGTGCGCGACTATGTCCAGCCGGGTGGTCGTGTCTACGAGCAGCGCGAGTATGTTTACAACGCGCTCAAAGATATTCCTGGTATCAGTGTGGTTAAGCCCAAGGCGGCCTTCTACATTTTCCCCAAGCTTGACCGCGAGCGCTTCAATATTACCGATGATCAGCAGTTTGCTCTCGATTTGCTCCAAGACAAAAAAGTACTCATTGTCCAGGGCACTGGTTTTAACTGGAGCGAACCCGACCACTTCCGCATTGTTTATCTGCCGCGTATCGAGACCCTCAAAGAAGCCGTTGACAAGCTAGCAGACTTCCTGAGCTATTACCGCCAGTAAGCCAGCACGCTAAGATGTAAAGCAGGACCATGCTAGCATGCCAAGACGTAAGCAGGATCATGTCAGCACGCAGAGAAGTAAGTAGAACCATGCCAGCACGTCAGCATTAAAGCGGAGCTACGCCCGTATGCAAGCAAAGCTTCTGCTTGTCTTTCAGTGCCTGCTCACGCTAGTTTTGTGTGAGCAGGCACTTTAGCTTGGCCACGAAACGCTTGCGGTCTTCAGAGGTAAAGAGAGCAGGTCCTTTTGTGCGTCCTCCTGCGCGGCGAACCTTCTTTTCTTCGTGACGCAACATCAAATCAAAGTCGATGGTTTCCTTGCGATAGATACGTCCACGTACTCCTATCGCTGTAGCGCCGCGGCCAAGCGCCATTCCCGCCAGACCAATATCTTGGGTGACCACAATATCTTTTGGCGCAAGACGTTCGACGATGGCAAAGTCGGCACTATCAGCTCCAATGCTAACGTCGAGCACATCTACCCAAAAGCCTCCCTTGGCATGCTTGGGACTACGAGGATCGCTCGCTTGAATATGGCGTTCGAGGTTTTGGGTGGTATTACCTGCAATTACAACGGGAACGCCCTGCTTGCGCGCACAGGAAAGAGTCTCGCGAATGACAGGACAGGCATCGGCATCGATAAATATCGTTCGAGGATGCGGTGTCTTTGTGGCTACGGCTTGGGCGGACGGCTCTCTTGCCGAGAACTCAGCACGAGCGATTTCATCATAGAGTAGAGGTCCCTCTTTGCTTTCACGATGGCTCCAAACCAGTGAAAGCGAGGAAGCCTGCCAACGCGCTGCCCAGCGTGTATCGCCGTGGTGTTCTTGAGATTGTGCTGTCAAAGCTTCTGCCAAGCCTGCGGCTTCAGAGTTTTCTGAAAGACGAGCGCCACGGAAAAGGCTGATATGGGGAATGTATACACTAAAGCTACTGCTTTGAAAATCGCCCAATCCCTCCGCTGCAAGCTCTGCGCAAAGTCGTGCATGAAGTGCGTGTAGGCTATCCAGATCGCCGTCTAAGCCTCGCCACACAATCGCTCCGCCATGGCGCTTCTCAAAACAACCAATAGATGCCAACTTCAGCTCAAATGGCAAAGTATCCTGTGCACAGCGGACTATCGCGCGTTTGGCTGCGGTTTCCTGCAAAGCAGTGCATTCACCTAAAAAGGAGAGGGTCAAATGCAAGTTGCGTTTGGAGCTAGGCTTGGGATGCGCAATGAGTGAGCTGAGGTCATCTTGAGTGGCTATCAGCGCGCGACGTACTGCTTCACTAGGCCAGACGGCAATAAAGAGTCGCTTGCTTTTGTCTGTATGATCCTGAGACTCGTCCATGTATGCAATCCTACAAGAATTTGTCTAGCTCGCGGTCAAGTATGTTCTTGCGAGTGACGTGTGGATGCTTAACCAAGTAACCTCGTGTCACAACCATTTCGACATCTCTCAGCGCACTCAGGTCTTCAAGAGGATTTTTGGAGCAGACAATCATGTCGGCACATTTGCCTACCTCGATAGAGCCAGTTTTATCCCCAATACCTGCCAGCTCGGCATTGCGCAGAGTGGCCGTATAGAGAGCAAATTTCTCAGAGACTCCGACCATCTTGTGGAAGTAGACCAGCTCACGCCAGAAGTCATATTGTGAGACCCAAGGGCAGCCAACATCGTTGCCAAGGGCTACGGGAATGTCATTCGCAAGAGCTGCTTTTGAGCAAGAAATAATACCGTCAAAAACCATTTTACCGTTGAACTGCTCTACCTCTGAAGCATTGGATATGTTGCGATCAAAAAGGGCATAGGGGAGAGCTGGTGAAATGGTGGTTGTCAGGAAGGCGCCGCGATCCTTGAACAGCTGAATGATCTCATCGGTGGGTTCGGCACCGTGTTCAATAGAGTCAACACCATTTTCGAGAGCAACTTTGACGCCATCAGTTGATTCAACATGTGCTGCAACAATGTAGCCACAGGCGTGAGCTTCATCACAGGTGGCCTTTACCATCTCGGGAGGCATCTTGAGCTCGCCTGGCACGCCTTTTGCCTTCGCATCAAGTACGCCGCCAGTAATCATAAGCTTAACAAAGTCAACATTTTGTGCTTGAGCCTTGTGAACCAGAGCACGTGCAGCATCGGAGTTTCCGGCAGCTATCGCAACTGAGCCTGCCATGTGACCACCAGGTACTGAAATACCTTCGTTTGCCGCAATGATGCGTGGTCCCAACTGATTGCCGCAAGCAATTTCATCACGTACACGCGTATCTAAATCGCGGAGGCCGCCAACGGTACGTACGGTAGTAACTCCGCTCATCAGTTCAATTTTTGCATAGGAACGTACTAGCGCATGAGCAATAGCTGCGCTGATAGGATTGGAAAAGAGTTTATCTACCAGTGCGGATGCGTCGCGCTGCTTCTTTTGGGGTTTACCGTTGCCTGCAAGATGTACATGCATATTGATAAGACCAGGTAAAAGATAGCGCCCGCCCAAATCAACAATCTCATATCCAGACAAATCGGAGATTTGCTCGCTAATCGCTACGATTGTATCGCCCTCAACAAGCACTGCTTTGCCTGTCTGAGCGGTCATATCTTTGGTGCCATCAAGAATGACGCCATTTACGTACGCACGCTTGGTATGAGAGCTGCTGTACTTGGCCATGAAAATCGCCATCCTATCTGCTTTTGAGACGTCTAGTGATTTGGGAAATCACTAGACACCTTAGATGTTGCTTATGGTACCTATGGTGTCTGTGGAGCCTAGCGTTTCATCTTGCGGCGGATATTGGCCATGTCATGCTCAATATCAGTGATGTCGCGCTGATACTCTTCTAAGCGTTCAGTTAAGTCACGATGACGAACATCATCATCGGTGGCCTTGAGCTGGTATTCCAAAACGTCGACCTGCTCCTCAAGCTTGTCGAGGGTGCGCTGCTTTGCTGCAAGGACGCCTTCCATACGCTCGCACCATTCGGCATGGCGTTGCTCCCACTCGGCATGACGACGCTCATTGTATTTTTTGCGCTCGTCCCAGAAGGGGTTTTGGGCTGAGCGGAAGCGTTCCCAAAGCTGGTCGTTAATTTCCTTGCCGGCAAAACCTGTAGCTTTCCACTTATCACCTAGAGCACGCATAGCTGCGGTGGCTTCACGCGAATAATCTTTGGCATCGCTGAGTTCTTGCGCGCGTTTGATGAGATGTTCTTTCGCGGCGGCATTCTCGGCAATTTTTGCTTGGCGACGTTCGTAGTTTTCGTGCTGTGCGTCAAAAAACGCCTGACGAGCCCCATTAAAGCGAGTCCAAAGCGCCTCGTCAGCCTGACGACCCGCGGAACTAAGTTTGCGCCACTGATCCATCAACTCGCGCATGCGTGCGCTACCATTGCGAAAATCCTTGGCTTCAGCGACGGCTTCGGCCTGCTGCGCCAGCTCTTCTTTGGCTTTGGCCATAGATTGCATAACGGCATTACGTTCTTCACGGAACTTTGTGCGTGCGGCTTGAAATGTGTTCCACAACTCGTCTTCGCGTGGAGTGCGGAAGCCATGGATGGCTTTCCATTCGTCCATCAAGGCGTTCATTGCACGCAGGGCAGCTCCGTTGCGTCTTTCGTCAGCAAGCAGAGCCTCGGCCTTTTTGACCAGCGCGACCTTCTTGACCAATACTTCGTGGATCTGTTCGAGGGGCTCTCCCGTAATGCCCGAACCATATTCGGTTTTGCCGCCAGATTTGCAGTCGTGCTTCCAAAGCAGCAGCTCATAGCCACTATCACGTTCGATTGCAACCCAACGACCAACACCTTTGGGGTCATCTGCGGGCTTGCATGGCTCATCGTCAGCATTACGACCACCGTAGATTACCTCAGCAAATTTTGCTCCACTTGTCTCATCCGTGAACTGCCTTTGCTCGGCATAAGGATCGCCAAAGTCAAGAATTTTTTCCCACAAAGCCATATCTACTCCCATGTGCGCAATTGCGCCTCGCATGCACTAATGCGCTCATTATGAACCATGATTGCGAAGTTTCCGTCCTAGATGGGTATAAACAGCTGAGTTAGTCGGGTGAGAGGAAGTATTGATGACTACGAAAGACTGCACCGCAGAACAAGAGCCTCAGGTAGCATTACGTGGACGAAGCTGCCCACGAAGCGCGCTTGGATGTTGTGGTGAGTTTTGATGTGGCTGACCGCCAGGGCGTATGTGAGCAGATTAAAGCGGCCTGCAAGAAACGCTATCCCGCATATGATTTTGCCGTTACCTTAGACGTTGATATATCCGACTAGCGGATTGGCTGGTGTCACGGGGCCGCAGTAAGGACGCAGAGCTCCCGTGTTTTACAAAAAGTAGCAGCTTGCGACTTAAATTTTGATATGGCATTTACCTGTATCTCTGTAAATGCTGAAGTCGCAAACTGCTACTTTTATCGTTTCTGTGTGGGCAAGACACGCGGAAAAGCGTGACGATGCTCACTTATTTGCTTATAGAGCAGCCTTGATTGCCGCTTCGACCTCGTCCATAGAAATAGTGGGCTCAAAACGAGCAACGATATTGCCTTCGCGGTCGACAAGCCACTTGGTGAAATTCCACTTGACGTAGGCCTTATCGCCAAACTCTTTGTCGACGCTCGCGCCAACAGGTTTCATCGCCAAAGCTTTGACACTCTTGCCCCAGCCCTGGAAAGGCTTTTCGGTGGCAAGCCATACAAAGAGGAGGTCAGCACCATCACCGTTGACTTCGAGCTTTTTATACTGAGGGAAATCTGCGCCAAATTTTAGCTGGCAGAATTGGTGAATTTCTTCGTCAGAGCCAGGCGCTTGGTTGCGGAATTGATTGCAAGGAAAGTCAAGGATTTCAAAATCCTGTGCTTTATATTCGCGGTAAATACGTTCGAGATCCCCATACTGAGGAGTAAAGCCGCAGCCAGTGGCGGTATTAACTACCAACAAAAGCTTGCCTTTATAGTCGGCAAGGCTTTGGGTGCTACCGTCGGGTTTGGTGACGGTAAAATCATAAATGCTATGTGCCATGTTGAACTCCTATCTAAGGCGGACAGTAGTTGTGGCGCTTCCACAACTTTTCCGCTCGCAAAGACAGTATCACACAAATAAATTGTGTACAATGTAAAATGAAGTCAACACAATTGGTGAGCAAGAGGTGTCCATGTCTTACGAACAGCTAAAACTCGAAAACCAGCTTTGTTTTCCGTTGTATGCGGCGTCGCGAGCAATTACGCGTGCATACAAGCCGCTGTTGGATCCGCTGGGGCTGACTTATCCGCAGTATCTCACGTTGATGTCGCTGTGGGAGCATGGGGACCAATCGGTATCCGAGTTGGGTGCCTGTTTGATGTTGGATTCGGGGACGTTGACTCCTCTATTAAAGAAACTTGAGGTTAAAGGTCTAATTGTGCGTCAGCGTGATACACAAGATGAGCGCCGTGTAGTGGCAAAACTTACCCAAAAAGGTCGTGCCCTCGAGCAGCAGGCAGCTGAGATTCCTGCCAAAATGGGGGAGAGTATTCCTATGAGTGCCGCCGAGATAGCAAAACTTCGCGCGATGTTGCAGCAGATGCTTTCCGACTTGGGCTAAGCGTCGATGTGTGACTCTGAAATTATGAGCAGTTCTCAGTGACCAAAGCATCTTTCCGCTACGATTTACGTACACTATTTAGAGCTTGGGAACTGAATGGTGCAAGTAGCATGACATGCAACAAAGAAGGGGTGTCACATGGCTGACAAGCGTCCAGAGGACATGGCTCGTATTACAACAGCTGAGCTTGCTGAGGCTTTTATTGCCAAGCAGGTCGAGGCGGTTCGCGCGCAGGTAGGGGATGGCAAAGTTCTGCTGGCGCTGTCTGGTGGTGTTGATTCTTCTGTTGTGGCAGCTCTGCTTATCCGTGCTATTGGCAAGCAGCTCGTATGCGTGCATGTGAATCATGGTCTGATGCGTGCGGGGGAGTCCGAGCAGGTTATTGAGGTGTTCAAGAATCAGCTAGACGCAAACCTGGTGTATGTTGACGGTACTGACCGCTTCTTAGGCTTGCTTGAGGGTGTTGAGGAGCCTGAAGCAAAGCGTAAGATTATCGGCGGAGAATTTATTAAGGTATTTGCCGAGGAAGCAGCCAAGCTTTCGGGTGTGGGCTTCCTTGCACAGGGAACAATTTATCCTGACATCATTGAGTCCGAGAAGGGTGTGAAGGCTCATCACAACGTAGGCGGCTTGCCTGAGGATATGGACTTTGAGCTGGTAGAGCCTGTGAAATATCTATACAAGGACGAGGTGCGCGTGGTAGGTAGCGCACTTGGGTTGCCTGATGAGATGGTCTATCGCCAGCCGTTCCCTGGTCCTGGTTTGGGCGTGCGCTGCTTGGGCGCGATTACGCGCGATCGTCTGGAGGCTCTGCGCGCAAGCGACAAGATTTTGCGCGATGAGATTGCCGCGGCGGGTCTTGCTGGGGCGATTTGGCAGTACTTCACGGTGGTGCCCGATATGCGTGCGACTGGCGTGCGTGATGGCAAGCGTGCCTTTGACTGGCCGGTTATTATCCGCTGCGTCAACACGGTGGATGCTATGACAGCGGAAGTGCCTGAGTTGGATTGGGCTCTGCTCAAAAAGGTTACCGCACGCATTTTGGATGAGGTGCCTGGTGTATGCCGCGTCTGTTACGATCTCACCCCGAAGCCCGTCGGCACGATTGAGTGGGAATAAGAAATTCTTTAGTTATTGGGGTATAAATCGTATAAATTTAAAAATATACCCCCATAAACATGTTATTTGATATGATGGCTCCAATGAAGATTGGAGCCATCATGCGCCTATTTCCCCGAGAAAACTACCTGAAAAAGATTCGTAGTTTCTACCATGACGACGGGATGATTAAGGTCATCACTGGCGTTCGACGCTGCGGCAAGTCCTGCCTCATGCAGTGCATCGCAGAAGAGCTGCGAGCTGAAGGCATCGCAAACGACTGCATTGCATATTTCGATCTCGACAGATATGGATATCGCTCCGTAGAAACCCCAGAGCAACTTGAAGCCCTCATCGAGCCACTGCTCGATGTTTCGGGGAGGAAGTACCTTTTCATCGATGAGATCCAAAATGTCGAAGGCTTTGAGAGTGTACTCAACGAGTTCCGTACTGAAGGTGGTTTTTCTATCTTCATTACCGGATCAAACTCCTACTTACTCTCAGGTGAGTTGGCTACGAAGCTTACTGGCCGCTATATCGAATTCGAAATGCAGACACTGGATTTCGGTGAGTACTGCCAGATGAAGCACTTCTTGGGACTCTCCGTCAACCCAAACCCTGTTGCGGAATTTGACTCATACATCCTCGAGGGAGGCTTTCCCAAGGCGCTGGATTATCCCCAGCTTGCAGACAAACGCGCCTATGTCACCGCAGTTGTTGAGGAGATTTTCCAGAAAGATATCCGCAAGCGTGTAAAGGTGAAGAACGTATCGGTATTCAATCAGGTGCGCGACTACGTTATCAACAACTTTGGCGCCACTATGTCGCTTGGCAACATCCAATCCGATCTCGAGGGAAAGCAAGGTGTGAGAATCAAGAGGGAGACCCTCGCGCGATATCTCCAGATCCTTGAGGATGCGAAGATTATCAGCAAGTGCACCCGATTCGACCTGAAGTCTCGCAAGTCTCTGCGAGGCGAGCAGAAGTATTATCTGGCGGATCTGAGTTTCTACTTCGCACTCAATACCGATAATCGTATCAACTACGGACCTGTGCTAGAGAACATCGTCTACTCCTACGCTCGTGCACAGGGCTGCAAGGTCAGCGTCGGACGCATCGGTAAGCTGGAGTGTGACTTCATCCTGAGAAACCCCCAGATGAGATATGCCTACGTCCAAGTTGCCATGACCATCATGGCTGATCAGACTACCGAGGAGCGCGAATACCGTCCCTTCACCCAAATCAAGGATAACTACCCAAAGTATTTGCTGACGCGAAGTGATCTCATTCAGCAGAGGGACGGCATCACTCATGCGAATATCCCCGAGTTCATACAAGAAGGAAGGACTTTCTAAAGGAAAGGGAGACTTTTCGGCGGGGTTGTGCATGGCAGTAGTTAATATTCGACACTTTCGCCCAGGATGAATCTTATAGGGACAACGGCATTAAGGAGTACCGAAATCGACCCTGGTTATTCGGAGCAGTGGCAGCGAAAGCAGAAAGAGGCCAGCGAGAGCATGGTTCAATCGGTTTTGAAGATATGCTTCCGGGGCGCACTGCGTATGTGAGCAACTGTTATGGAACCAAGAAGCATCGAAATGAAAATAACCTTTTGATCAAGTACAGAGATGCTCTTCTGGTGATCGAAGTCAAAACGGGCTGTTTTACGGACGCGCCGTCAGTGTCTGACTTCAATTCACACATTAGCCATTACAAAGAGCTGATACAAAAATCAAATAGCCAACGCGCTCAGATGAAAGACTATATTCGAAAATCCGACACTGAATTGGTTCTCTACGATGAGCATATATTTATCCTAGTTGACATCTGAATTGACTTCGTGCTCTGGCGTTTATATCTCTATGAGCTCGTGGATTCTGATTTGAATCGAATTAGAATCAGCGAGTCTCTTATAGCAAAACCGGAATAACTGTATCAGAGTCTGCTTGACAGAATTGTATTTATACATTACATATATTGTAATTATAGAGTACAAAATAAGGCTGGGTACAATGAACGATAAAAGTCTTGAATTGTTTAATCGCAGAGCTATTCGAACGAAAAGAGATTTACTTGCGGCTGTAGATGATTACATTGAACGCCTGCAAAAAGATGAGGATATAAAGATTGTGAGACTCGGTCGTGCAAAGGCACTTGCCGAACTGATATCCACATTCTGTGACAAAATTGAAAAGACACCTTTAGCAAATTTAAACACGCCATTCTGCGCATATGAGGTCGACATTGTCGACACGGAAGTTAAGCTCAATATCAGTGAATACTATGAAATCACATTCGATGATGATGGCGAAATGAACGAAGCTAGCTCGACTGTTACGCCTGATATTATAGTCGCGACTGCTCCCTATATCCCCATTCATCAGTTTGCTGATATGCAAGGGGTAAAAATAGGAACCGTCAGGCAGTGGATTCGAAGAGGGAAAATTCGAAATGTGAAAAAGGTTGGGTCTGAATGGCTGATTGCATCAACAGAAGGAAAACCTTGTCGAGGATTCAATGGCGGAACTTATTACTGTGTCGATGAAGACGGAGATATCAGTAAATTACTTCCATTGAAGGAGGGAACTCATTCAATAGAACTTTGGAAGGTGGATCCGTATTGTGAAGAGTGTCTTGCAACTCTGAGCGACTGCGAAGGACAGAAGATTGATGAGATAAAGTTAAACAGAGCAGCTAGAGAAAAGCTAGAGCACGCCCTCGCAGCTTCAGAAAACATCAAGTTTCAAAGCACATTTATTGATTCAATAACCGAAAAAGTAAAGAGTGTTGACTTTTTCGATAGCCTTTATAGCAAAGACGCTGTCTTTGACTTTATGAAGACAGTAGATCTCAGAGAAACATATAAAGAAATGATAAACGCGATTGCTAGTTCAAGCAGTGTAGACGAAGCGCTTGCTTCTGTTTTTAAGCAGCTTGGACTAACACAAAAGTTTGAAGATTATTCCAAATCGAAAAGTGGGACAAGCTAAGTACTGCAGTTCGTTATTTGAGACCAAGTGTCTCGAATGCAGTTTCAAGCCAAGCGGATGTGACTATCAGGGGTCCATGCTGTTTTTGTCGAGCAGAAAATCGGAGAGTCCTATTATCAGGAAGCTGTCGTTGTCGTAATACGGCATTAGCGCATCCCTCACTACGATGATTTTCCTGAACCTGTCGGATACCTCCTTCAGGGAGCACTTCTCCTGCTCCTCTTTGCCTGGGTCGTCGATTCCCTGCGCGACCTGCATGTAGTAGCGCTTGTACCCGAGATTCGCGGCGAAGTCGATCTACAGCTGCTTCCTGAGCTGGACTCCATCTACCCACCTTCTCTGGTCTGCCGTTCCGACATCGACCGCGTACCCGCGAGCCTTGAGCTCGTTGTAAACGGCGTTCTCCATGATGCGGGGCTCGTCGAGCTGCCGGAACCTGAGGCGCGCATTGCAGAGGCCAATGTCCTCGAAGTAGAACTTCTTCGGACTCCCGATGTAGCGTCTGCCCTTGACGCTATAGCGGACAGCCTCGTTAATGACGAACGCATCCTTCAGATACCTGATATAGGACGTTATCGTTCTGTCGCTGATGGGAGATCGCAGGACGCTCTTGAATGTTGCCTCGAGCTTCGATGGACTGGTTATAGGGAGCCGATGTTTGAAGCCAAGACGTTGACGAGATCCTCCAGTTCTTGAGTCTTCTCCAGGTGGTTTCGATCCATGATGTCGCGTAGGTAGAGTTCGGTGAAAAGCTGTTCAAGATAGCGCATCTTTTGCTCGCTCGTGTGCATCGAGAGGGTGAGTGGCATGCCGCCAAAGACCATGTAATCCCTCCAGCCGCTCGATGTCGGGATTTCGCAGTTCTTTCTTGGAAATGGCGTACTGCACCTCGTCTAGCATCACGTACGTTACTTCGCCATCGTGCCTGATAAGAGAATGAAGACGTTCGCCGAGGAGTTCCGGGTTCCGATACTACGCATTCGCGTTATCGTTGAGCGCTATCTCAACGATGTGGGCGTCATCAACTCCGGATGCGTGGAGGTGATCCTCGAAGGGGTTGAGCAGCAGGTAGCTTTTCCCGCATCGTCTGATGCCTGTTACGACCTTTATCATACCGTTGCCCATGCGCATCACGAGGTCGTCGAGGTTACTTGTCGCGCTTGATCTCCATGGCTTCCTTCCCGCTCCTTATTTATCGAAATAAGGGCACATGTGCCTGATTTTCTCAATAGCAAAAGATGGCTGATTCCGATATGAACAGCGCCAGCTATGGTTGTTCTAACTAGATTGCATGCAATCGACTACCACTTCGTTGCGGCTACTGCTAGTCAGTAAATTACGATTGGACTAAAGAAGTTTTCTAACATCACGTCAGTCAAATAAAAAGTATTTTCTACCTGAACAGTTCGTCGTGCGAACCCGTTCTCTGCAGGTAAGCATAATCGCCGTCAACCGCCCAGATCAGTAGCCAGTCACCTGCGTTTGCTACGTGACACTCACGACTGCCGCGCCACTGACCAGCCAAGACATGCATACTGTGTCTGGACTTAAGCTCTACAGTCGACTCCGGCGAGTTCTCGCAGATGAGGTCGATGACGTGCGCGAGTTCGTCCAAGTTCCATTTGCGCTTCGCTGCCTTCTTCTTCAGATCCCTAGAAAATGCGGGAGTGTACTTGATCTGGAGCATCGCTAGGCGTCCATTGCCGCTGCTAGGAGGGCGGCTCCAGAGGTATATGCCTTACCTGATTCGTTCTCGATCATCTCCTGGGTCTCAGCCAAGGCGCGCAGTGACTCCGCGTTCGGCTCTCCGTAGCCCAGTGAAAGCGGGATGGCGTGATCCCTTACAATCTGCTTGTAGAAAGCGCGTGTGATGCTAGACAGGTCGAATCCATAGTATTCAGCTACTTCCGCGGCACCAATCTTCAAATCCTCATCAATTCTCATGGTCAAAGTAGTCATAGCGCCCTCCATTCACTAATGTAATGACACATAGCATACAATGTTAGTGCAAAATTTGCAATTAGGACGCCAATACATTGCAAACTGTCGATTTTCATGCTAGCGAATACAAGAGGAACATTCCCTTCTTAGTATTGCTAATCAAATTGGTTTACCTAAATCCCCATCGTCTCGCGAATGGCAACAATGTTGTGGTTGGGGCATAGTCTCTCCCACGTGATGTAAAAAAGAGAGTTGGATTATGCTTCGCTCATGAGTCGCTCGGAATTCTGTTCCACCATTACCGATAACCCTTCGCAATCGAGTATCTTCTGTTCCTGTTCGCTCCGAAAGAGACTGCGAACCCTTTGTCGACGAGGCGATTGAGCAGCTTCTGCGCGCCGCGCTGCGACATCCCGAGCAGGTTTGCTACCTCAGAACTCCTGACTGATGCCGTTCCCCCCATATATGAGAGCGCCTTTTGTTCCGTTGTGGACAGGTTATCGGCACTACGATCGTAATTGTCGGAACTCGCAGCACTGTTATCGGAACTGCGGGAGACTGCATCGGGCTTTTCACGCAGGACCCGCTTCTGGTAAACCTCTATGATCAAGGAGATCACTGCCATCAAGGGAGGGACCGCCATACGCAAGCTGTATGCCAGTAAGGAAGGGCGATTCTCCCTCGATTTCGATTTTGCTGTATGCGGAAGGGTCGAGTGCTGATGTCTAGTAACCTGCAGCCCAAGTCCCGCATCGGATCGGTTGAGTACAACTTCATCAGCCTCCTCGAGTCCGTTTCCGGTGGTGACCCAATCGTGCTCTGCAGCGATGCGGACGGTGTGAACCGATACGCCTCCTTGGATGAATGGCGTGTCGGTGAGCAGGGGATTGATACGCATTCGCTTCCTCCGAGCTGTGCTGCTCTTCAAATGGGTCGAGCTGTATCGTCCGCCAGCCCTACGGCGGATAAGCTCGCACTTTTTCGCCTGCTATTTGCTGGCAGGGACGACGTCCATGCGGAGAGCTATCACGACAAAAAGCGTGATGATATTGCATACTCTCCCGCATGTGCTAACTTCTGGCAGCGTGGCGTCTGCCCCAAAAGGGATAGAAAGCTCGCACGCTGTGCGGATTGCGAAAGCCGTGCGTTTACCCCGCTCTCCGACAGACTACTCATTGCTCACATGAAGGGCGATCAGCGCCCCAACCGAGGTGTTATCGGATCCTACCCTCTCGTGGATGACCACATGACAAACTTTCTCGTCGTGGACTTCGATGGAGAGGGTTGGCAGAAGGCGGTGTCTTCCTATTACAATGCCTGCTTATTCGCTGGCGTTCCCCTTGCTGTTGAGAGGTCCCGTTCGGGCGACGGAGCGCATGCGTGGATTTTCTTCACGGAGCCCGTGGATGCTGGCGAGGCAAGGAAGATGGGAGCTGCCCTTCTCACGTGGGCGATGAGGGAGTCGGGGAGTATCTCTTTCGATTCCTATGATCGCATGCTTCCCAACCAAGACGTTGTTCCCAAGGGTGGTTTCGGCAACCTCATCGCGCTCCCATTCCAGGGGAACGCAATGCGCAATGACAATACTATGTTTGTGGATGGAACATTTGCAGTATATAGCGACCAATGGGCATATCTTTCGAACTTAGGGAGGATGCCAGGTGAGGATATTGAGGCAACCATAGCGAAGCTCGGGAAGAACGTCTTGGGAACGCTTGCTATGCTGGATGAGGGACAATTATCGGGATCCAAGGATGCAAGTTCCGAGAAACTGCCGTGGCAACCCCGCCAGAAGACGATGCTGAAACCGTCTGATGCACCTAGTTCGGTTGAGATCGTCAGGGCGAACGGGATTTATGTTTCGAAGGCAGGGCTTTCCACGGCGCTGCTTGACGCTTTGCGCCGGCTTGCTGCTATAGCAAATCCGCAGTTCTACAAGATGCAAGCAATGCGGCAGTCGGTCTACGGGACACCTCGGATATTGCACCTCGAATATGAGACAAAAGAATGGCTCGGGCTTCCCCGCACGTGCGAGGAGGGTGTCGAGTCTCTGCTTAAATCTTGTGGTACCGAGATAAAGACCAGAGATGAGCGAGGCGATGGTCGCAAGATAAAGGTCACCTTCAAGGGAACGCTTCGAGACGAGCAAGCGCGCGTTGTCGATGAGATATCTAAGTTCGAAGACGGAATCATCGTCGCGGAGACTGGGTTCGGAAAGACGGTGGTTGCCGCAGGGCTTATTGCGCAAGTCAAGGTGAGTACACTCGTCATTGTCCCAACCGCCGCTCTACTTGCTCAGTGGCGCGACCGGTTGGCAGAGTTCCTCGACATTGATGAGGAACCACCTATCCTCCTGACTCCAACTGGAAGGAAGAGTCGAAGGAAGACCTCTGTAATTGGCCAGGTTGGAGGCGGCAGGAGGGAACCAAGCGGCATAATCGACATCGCGCTCGTTGGCTCGCTGTTCGAGAAAGGCGATGTTAAAGGCGAGCGTATCGTGAGTGATCTTCTCGGGCAATATGGCATGGTTATCGTCGACGAATGCCACCATGCTTCCGCACCAAACTACACGGAGGTGCTCTCTGCTGTTCGCTCGCGTCGTCTGTTTGGAATGACTGCGACCCCTAAGCGTAGCGACGATCTCCAGGGAATCATGCATATGCTCCTTGGTCCCGTCAGATGTAAGGCGGCGCTACGAGACACAGCTTTCTCGCGGCTTCTTCTTCCTCGGTTCACCAAGACTCGCTCCGAGAAGGGGGTGGAGGGCGACTTTGTAAAGACGGTTGACTGTGTCTGCTCGGATGACGTGCGGACAGCTCTCATCGTCGGCGACGTCGTCGATTCTTGGGAGAATGGGCGCACATCGCTCGTATTGACCCGGCGCGTGGAGCATGCCGAAACGTTGCATGCGTCTATCGCCGCGCGAGGCTGCCCGGCCTTGCTGCTCACGGGTGAAGGCACCCCAAAGGAGAAACGCGAGAAGCTGGAAAGGCTTGCAGCCTTCAGTCTGGACTCTCCGTTCGTGCTCGTAGGCACCGAGAGCTATCTTGGTGAGGGGTTTGACGAGAAGCGACTCGACACTTTGTTTGTCGCGGCACCTATGGCGTTTGAGGGATTAGTGGCACAGTGTGTCGGGAGGATCCAGCGTGATTGCGAAGGGAAGACAGATGTTGTCGTGTACGATTACGTTGACGAGTCGATTCGGATGCTTGACCGAATGTTCCGACGTCGTTTGAAGGAGTATGGCAGGCTCGGATACACGGTTGGCAGTCCTGTAAGTGAAGATGTCCGTGGCGAGCTTGTAAGTCGCGAGGGTTTCTTGCAGCGACTCGATGCTGATATAGAAGACAGCGTCAAGTTGGTTCTCATCGCAAGCTCAGAGCTCCATCTCAATCGGCTTGCGTCCGTGCTAAAGATTCTTGTCCGTGTCAAGGAGCAAGGCAAGCGTATATCTGTCTTCTTGCAGAAGTCAAACCAGGACAACACACGTAAGGCGGAGAGGGAAGAGCGTGCAGTCGACCTGCTCACTCAGCAGGGTATTGACGTGCAAGTCCTAGACAGCTGCCCCAACCTCGTCATTCTCGATGGGCAAACGGTGTGGTACGGGGGCATGGCACCGCTCGCTTTTCCGCGCAAGGACGAACAGGTTCTCCGTATGTCAGATTCTGCCGTCGCTAACGATCTAGTAGCTTCAATAACAGGAAGAGTGAGTCGGTTTTCATAATCGCTGTGAATTACCTCCCTAAGAGGAAATCCACGGCATTGACAAGCATGCCATGACAGCCTTTATGATGTCGGTGTCCTAGAACGTCTTAAGTTCCTCAAGGTATTTGTTACGTGGTATCACGAAAATCCGATCTTAAAAAAGTGTATAAATTGCAAGTTTTTGAGATTGTACCACGCAAGACGGCAAGCGGATTCTGATTAGCGCAGTTGACCTTTGGTTTGAAAACGGGGTTACAAGCCGTCCGATTGCGCGTAACTGACACCGGCTCGTTGCACCGTATGCTCAACTCACCCCCGTCTATAGGTGACAGGGTTGGACAGGGTGAGCGTAACGTCGTATTGTTCGTCCAGTACTTCCTTTTTCTCCCGCTGGCCTGACTCTGGGTAGAGACTTTCCGTCACGCGTTGCTAGACCGTAAGGCTCTGCTTGGCCGTGAGCCCTTCCTCCGAAAGGCTCATCTTGATCAGGATACGTTTCTTCTTCCTCTCAGTCCTGTATGCGTCCGCCATGTCCTCGGCAACGAAGAAGTCCACACGCACGTCGTTTTTGCTGACGTACGACCAGACCGCCTCGAAGAGCTTGTCGGTCAGGCACCAGTCTTAGTCGTGGAACATTCGCCAGAACCCGCTCCTGGTCCCAGACATTCCCGTCATCTCACTCATTCGTTTCATCCTTCCTGAGCATGAGCGCGTCCTCCATGCGGCGACTCAGTGGATCTGAATCTGAGACCAAGGCGCGGGCCGACGTGATCAAGGGAAGCGGGCGCACGCTGCTCAAGAACCCCGAAGACCTTACCGACAGGCAGGTAAGAACGCTCGCCGTCATCCAGCGTGAGAGCCCCGAGCTGTGGTGCACATACAACCTCAAGAAGCACTTCCGCGACGTGTTCAAATCCCCCCGACGTCGAGACCACGGAGAGGTGTCTCGACTCGTGAACGTTGTGGGCTCAGCGATGCAGGATACTGGAGGTGGCTGCCGTACAGGGGGAGCGTCAGGAAACGAAGAGACGAGATTCTCAGAGCGGTCGAGCTGGGAATCTCTAACACGCATGTCGGGGCGATAAATAACAAGATCAAGGTCACGCGGAGGATGGTATGCGGGTTCAGAATATCGATAACCTCATTGCGCTGGTCATGCTCAGATGCTTGGATCTGTCGATCGTACTACCCGGCAGGAAGGTTTAGATTAGGAACCTACACAAACTTGCGAAGGCTCGTTATTAAACGGTATAAACTTTCTCGGCGTCATTACAACAAAGTGAAACGACTATTGAAAAATGAGGTCAAATCCTACCTCTGTTAGCCTGTTGGCCTTGGGGTTTCAAACTTTGCACATCGGGTTCGAAATCAAAAAAAGATCCAACTGAATATGGGGGTCATTTCGCTTCCTAAATGAGACATGCTTTGCATCGGAGCGGTTGCGCGTCTGCTTACGCTGTCTTACCTTCTCTGCTCCCTTACGCCCTAGGCTGCACCGTCGAGAGAACGTATTTGTTGGCTGGCAACCACAGGTTTGCCCACTCTACCGGCACGTTACCCGTTACATGGACCACTTGAAGGATGTTGAGCACGGGGGCCTTGGGATCGCAGCTGAGTAGGGCTCCGTTCTCTGTGCCTGCAATACGCGCTCCGTACTGCAGACGTGCGAAGGCAATTTTACGCCGTGAGGCTTGCTCCATCGCCGAGAAGAGGGTCTCCTGTGTGAAGTCCACCTTGTCCAAGCCAGGACAGACAGTCAGGCTTACTTGGCTCATCATAAGCATGAGAGGATCGCCAGCAGTCGTGCTGCGCAGTCGACGTAGTATGAGGTAAGGTGACCCGACGGGAGCTTGAAGGTGTTCTGCCACTGAGTGAGTGCATGGAGCCACGCGCTGCTCGAGAACCTGGGTCTTGAACTGTACCCCCTGCAGGCGCAATGACTCGGACATGGAAAAAAGGCTGGTGCCTGTGGGATAGGAGAGCACTGGTCCTGCAACGAAGGAACCCTTGCCACGCACCTTAGTTATAAGTCCCTCATCAACTAGTGTCCTGAGAGCCTGCTGAATAGTACCGCGGCTAGTGCCATAAAGCGTCATCATCTCCGATTCGGAGGGCAGCTTCTGGCCGCGTTCCAACTCCTCCATATAGATCGCATTCCTGATGCGATCTGAGATTTTGGCGTGCAGTGGCACTGATGACTCGCGGATATCTTCGTTTGCCATGCTGGCCTCCTTTGTAGTTCTGTATCTGTCACAGTGGTACGCTTGAGAAACGATCAGGCTCTCGCTATATATTATCTTTCAGCGAGAGGTGAGATTGCCCAGCAACAATGTCTATAGTGTCGCTATCGGCCTATGCGAGCAGATGCAGAGCCAATGCATTGCAGCTTGTGTTGCTCCTTATGGCATTATGTGCGTCTCCAAGGTCCGCTTCATCCATTCCATCTTGCTCGTAAACGTCCATGTCTTACCTCCGCCTCCGCCTGATTCCATCATGATTGTGCTACTTGGCTGGCTAGGAAATTCCATCAGCAATCTGTCCCCCACATGCATCATACCTATATATAAAATTATGGTCAAGTAAGGATGGGTTTTTGAAATATCCCATCCTTAAATCCCGTCATGCCATATGACATGACTACACTTGTATAGAACAAATAAGCTGTAAAATAGGCAAATAGTACCATCTGTAGACAAACTTCGACCGTTCGCGCGCGATTAAATAACCTGATTAAGGATAACGATATATGTTACCGCCAGCAGCTGAGTCTGAGAGACTCAACATGAACAAGGAAAACTATGCAGGAGGTGATTACATGTCGGTTGGAATCGTGGTTGCAGCACACGGTGAGCTGGCAAGCGGGTTCTTGAGCGCTATAAAGCTTCTCGCTGGTAACGAGAGTCGGGTACAGACCGCAGAGCTGCGCGCAGGTATGGAGCCACTCGATTTCTGTGATGTCGTTGCAGAGGCGATTGATGTTGCAGACGAGGGGGATGGCGTGATGGTGTTTGTTGACCTATTCGGCGGCACTCCCTCGAACTCGGCTGCTCGTCTTCTCGGCAAGAAGCACATTGAGGTCATCGCGGGCGTGAACCTGCCTATGCTTCTCGAGTGTGTTATGAGCAAAGATGTTTCGCTGGGAGACCTTAAGCATCAGCTCTTGATGGCGGGAGCCCAAGCGACGGTGGATGTCCGCGCTCGTATGGAGGAGGCGGCGGAGCGTACTGGTGAGGGTGAGGACGACGAGGACTTCGTCTGACGGGGCGGGCGTGGGTGTGCGACATCCCGTGATAACCCGCAGCATCGCTCCATAGCTCATTGCAGGACATGAGACAGACACGAAGGGAAGGGGAGATTATGGAAAAGGCAGCAGGCCTCGCGAACGTCAGGCTCACACGTGTCGATGACCGACTGATACACGGTCAGGTCATGACATCTTGGGTCAAGGCGACCGCTGCAAACAAGATCATGGTGATCGATGACGAAGTAGCCCAGGACGAACTCACGCGTACAGTGCTCAAGGGCGTCGTCCCCGCAGACGTCAAACTCGGTATCTTTTCGGTCGCGAAGGGCGTCGACCGTATGAAGAAGGGCCTCAAGCCTCAGGACAGGCTCATCATCCTGGCTAAGACGCCAGTGACCATCTGGCGCATGTATAAGGCGGGAGTTGAGTTCCCCGAACTCAATATTGGCGGCGTGGGTATGCGCGCGGGCCGCACGACGCTCTACCAGAACATCGCTGTCTCCGAGGAAGAATACGATGCGTTGCGTAGTCTGATCGCTGCAGGTTGCAAGGTTACCATCCAAATTGTGGCTGACGACAACAAGATTGATGTCGCCAAGCTACTCGAGAAGTAAGGGGACGGAACCATGACCATCTCACTCTTCCAGGCATTTCTTGTTGGTGTTATCTACTACCTAGGCTTCGTTGGCACACCGTGGCTCATGAACCTCGGTGCCATGTCGGTGATCCAGAAACCGCTTGTCGCGGGCGTGCTCGTGGGCATCGTGTTGGGCGACCCGGTGCAGGGCGCCATTATCGGCGCAGCCGTGCAGATGCCGTTTATTGCGTATATCTTTGCTGGTGGCGCACAGCCCAACGACCCAGGTCTTGCTGGCACCCTCGGAGTGGCACTGGCTCTTGCTGCCGGGCTCGATCCCGCGCAGGCCGTTGCGATCTCCGTGCCTATCTCGCTGGTAGGCACCATCATCAATGTCATCCGTATGACCGCCAATGTTGGTGTCGTGCATGCCATCGATCGCGCTGCCGAACAGGGGAATATGCGCAAGGCTGTTTTCCTGCACATCGTCCCGCCCCAGGTTATATGTTTCGTGCTCTGCGTGGTGCCTGTGACACTTGGTTGCTACTTCGGTGTAGACGCTGTTGCTGCTATTATCGCGACCCTGAAGGGTCGCCCACTCTACACGCTTGAGGTTATTGGTGGCATCCTCCCCGCACT
The DNA here is from genome assembly GCF_057238325.1 of Olegusella sp. Classification (NCBI taxonomy): domain Bacteria; kingdom Bacillati; phylum Actinomycetota; class Coriobacteriia; order Coriobacteriales; family Coriobacteriaceae; genus Olegusella; species Olegusella sp. The sequence goes on from NZ_DBHHGF010000006.1 coordinate 100,746, forward strand.
TGGCATCGCCATGAACCTACGCACGCTAGACCGCCCTGGCACGCTTATCTGGTTCGTGCTTGGGTTCGTGATTACCGCCTATCTGGGGCTCTCTGCTATGCCCGTGGCAATTATCGGCTTTGTTATCGCGTTCTTCTACGTGAACCTCGAGACGAGGTTCCCCGAGACCTCGCAGGTAGCGGTGGGCAGGACGGCGTCCGCAATTGATGCGGCTACGGCATCCGACGACTCTGATGACGATTTCGAATAGGAAGGACACAGCAATGAGCGAAGACATTGAGCAGGCAACATCTGTCACTCCCGCTCCAAATGAGCCCCAGACACTGACCAAGCATGACCTCAACTGGGCGTGGTTCAAGTGGGTCACTTTCTTCAACTGCAACATCAACTACGAGCGCCTGACCTCATCGGCGATGCTAACCGCGTACTCGCAGATCCCTGACAAGATTTACCCTAACAATAAGGCCAAGAAAATAGAGTTCATGAAGCGCCAGCTCGAGTTCTTTAACACCGAGCCTCATTTCGGCAGTATCATCATTGGCCTTACCCTCTCGATGGAGGAGGAGCGTGCAAAGAACGATGCGGTGACTCCCGAGGCCATCACTTCTGTCAAGACAGGCCTCATGGGGCCCTTTGCCGGTGTTGGTGACACACTCTGGCAAGGTACTATCACTCCCATCTTACTGGCTATCTGCATGCCCGTAGTTTCGAGTGGCAACCCTTTCGGTGCCCTGCTCTATGCTGTACTGATCATGACGGCTATGCTCTCTATCTCGCACTTTATGTTTTTCACAGGTTACCGCTCCGGCAAGCAGGGCGTCGAGTCCATGATGAAGTCCGGCATCTTGAGCCGCGTGATCTCCATCGCAACCATTATGGGTGCTATCGTACTCGGCTGTCTGACCTGCAACTACGTGACAGCAACCTCCTCTCTCGAAATCGCCGTCGGTGAGGGTACTATCAGCCTCCAGAGCACCCTTGATTCCATCCTCATCGGTATTGTGCCCCTTTCTGTAACGTTACTGTCTTGGTATCTGCTCAAGATCAAGAATATGAGCGCCACTAAAGTGCTCGTCATCCTGGCACTTATCGGCTTCGTCTTGGGTATCACAGGTCTCTTCGGCGGGGCGGCATAGCCACCATGCAGCAGCATCGTATGCGCAACCGTGTTTAGTAAGACGTTCAGAAAATACGGAAAGGTAAGGTAGTTATCATGGTTAACAACGACAACGTCATCATATTCAACTCCGCCGAGACCCATCTCAGCAACTACGAGCTCGTGAGTAAGAGGAGCGGGCGCGTGCGCCACGAGCTGATGCTCGTGGACGACCCCGAGACGGGTATGATCGTCAAGCTCGTCCGTTACACCGCGGGTCATCCCGTGGCGATTCACAAGCATGAGTGCGCTAAGGGGATGTATGTGCTACGTGGCATCTTGCGCACCGAGCAGGGCAACTTTGGAGCAGGTAGCTTTATCTGGTGGAAGCCCGGTACTACCATGTACCATGGCGCTACGCTCAACGAGGACGTCGATGTACTGTTTATCACCAACAGACCCTTTGACATCGAGTATTCAGGCAAGGAGTCCGACCCTAGGGATGACGAGTGACAGGTAAACCCCTATGACTTCTGTGAGAGGGACTAGTCTCTAGAGACCTGTCCCTCTCCTTATTGTGCAGGCTGCCGTGAGGTAGAATATCAGACTCCAAGGAGCCCAGGTAGGCAACCATCTTCTGGTCGGTCTTGCCGACTACCACGACGAGGAAGAGGATCGCGTCGCGAATGTTGAATCTGAACCTGATTCATGTAGAAGTTAGCCTGTGCCTCGCCAGCGGGCTACTCCAGATCCATATATCCCATCGCATCGCGCTCGGCCTTTATCCTTGAGCGCTCCTTGGCGACAAAGGCGCGTACGGAGGATTCGCAGATGTTCGCGCCTATCTCCTTAACTAGGCGCTCCCAGATTCTGTGTGCCGTGTGGCGCTGTTTCTTCCATTCCTTGAGGTCCTTATGAGCCAAGCGTGGATGATGTCCGCATACCGGTCGATCTTGCAGACTCTGCGTTTTTTCACGGACATCTTGGGGGGAGAAGTTGTCCTTGTTTAGGTACTTGTACACGGTATCTCTGGTGACGTTAACCTTCTCCGCAATTGCTGTAATGCTCTCACCCCTTCGTCATAGCTGTCGTATAGAATCTACTTGTGACATGCTGATCATTCCTTCCTGGACCTCCTTAGTCGAAAACCGAAGCATGACCAAGTTAGTCCACATGTTGGTGGGTCAACATGTCCCTTAGTGCTGTGTCGGAAACCTGTCAATCAGATTGTCGACGCTGAGGTTAACGAATGTATAGAAGGTATTACTGATGATCACATCATCTATCTCGAACTTGGCCGTTACAGATATCGCTCTGGGGATATCCTAGAACAACGTGAAACCCTCATCGAGACACTGCTTGACGTCTAGGGATGAAGTACCTCTTCATCGATAAGATCAAAATTATGTCGATTCGAGGCATTCTGCAAGGCTGGCAGCCGTGGTTGGGGTAAGCAGCTGATGAGTACTTTCAATCCATTACCTGAGCGCGCCAGCTATATCACATGCAAAGAAGATCTGTTCTTTGATATCGACAGGCCGCTTACGCCAGATACGGACCATATCCTTTTGGACAACATCAACCGTCTGCCTCAAGAGTTCCTAGAAGAAGAGCTTATGAGCGATGCTGAGGCACTGGGTCTGGTTGCACGTGCGTTTGGCAGCGATTTGCCGGAAGAGCGCGAAATAGCATTTGGCGAGCTTAGTGATTTGGTTGAGCGTAACATTTGCATTCGTAGACGCCTAAAGAATCGCTTGGATGACGCCATCGAAGTTGCCTGCAAACGTGTTGGGTGGAATTTCAAGACTGCAGTTCCCGCTTGGTATCCCACTCGCGATGTTATGAGTCTGCTGCTTCCGCTGGATTTGTCTGATGACGACCGACCCGATGTTGCTCTAGTAGTGGAGCTTGCGGAGTCAGGTGCTTATATTGGGCAGACCATACTTACTATGCCTATGGCGTACTCTAATGCGCGCCTAGTATGTCGCCCTGACAGCGATTGGTTGAATACCTCGCTGAAAATTCTGGTAGATGAAGAAAATGATGAATGAGATGTCGGTGAGCCTTAGGGATTAACTGCGTCTGGCTGAAACATAAAGAGAAGTCAGATTAAGTGGCAGGAGCTGATGCTAGAGAAGTTATTACGTTAGCGAAGCGTGGGAGTCTCAGCATCTTGAGCGGTTACAGAACGCCCGTAAACGTGATTTTGCTATGGTGATTGTCGCTACTCTGAGTTTATTTTGCTTGTAACTCGTTGCCATTAGCAGCGATTTTGAACCCTGCCCGTTTAGAAGTAGTGTCGTTTTGACTGGTAATCCAACGGTCTCATCAAAGGACTTTGCTTTCTCAGAATTTTCCTTTGCGCGATTTTCCCATTTGCGAGCAAGAGCTTTCCAATCCGGCTCGTTCTTAAGGCCTTCACCCTCATGATCCATAGGGTCGAGATTCTCGTCAGCCATGTTTGACTCCATTTCTCCCTGTGCAGGGACATAGTGCCGCTCCTCCCGTGCGGGATTTGTCGGCATGAAAAAGCCCCCACCATGCGGCGAGGGCAAAATTCCAAAAGTGAGCAGTTTTACGACGTACCTAGGTCGATATGTAACAAAATGGTCGGGGTAGCAGCTTCGAACTCGCATGAACTTAGTTCACACGCTCCTAGGGCGTGCGCGTATGCCAGTTCTGCCATACCCCGTTTAATAAGCTCTATTAAAAGTGGTATATTCAAAGTAGCGACGCAGCGACCCGGGCGAGAAGTCGGGGCACCGGGCGTCGCTAATGCTTTCTGTGGATTACTTCGAACGCATCAACCGTACCGCTCTTTACGAAGCCCTCACCAATTCTCATGTATTCCGATTCGTGTTGAGGTGACAGGCTTACATCAACAAGAATAGATTTCGGAGAGCCTGGGTATTCAACAAATTGTCCTGATGCAGACTTCATTCTTTTTGGAAACTTCTCCACCGATGTTGGTGTTTTTATCTCAAATGGTCTCCCATCGATAAGGACGTCGGGACGCCTGACACTTGAAATAGCACATATAAACCTGCTGTCCTCTCCGTGTTTATTTAATGTTGTCCATATCTCGCTTCCGTTTGGCGAGGCACCTATCGCATTTCCGCTCTTTGCAATCTCCGTCATTCCAGACACCTTGCACCCATAGGCATTCCCAAGCTCCCCGAGGAAACGATTTACTGTAGCGTTATAATTTTCGACCGTCTTGTTCTTCTGTTTTGGAGCAGTGCCGTTTTGACTGGTAATCCAACATCGCATTTGGCGCGATACTCTTCAGATGGTTTTGGAGCAGTGCCGTTTTGACTGGTAATCCAACGAGAGCACAGGCCTCTCTGTGGAGATGCCAGTTTTGGAGCAGTGCCGTTTTGACTGGTAATCCAACCTATGGCTTGATTTTGATTTGGGTACACTGATTTTCGAAGGGGTGATTTCCTATGACGTACGTGCACTATGACGTACGTACAATTTCTCGCCTGGAATGGCACTCTTGCTATTCTCGGCTTGATTTTGATTAGCCCTTATTTCATTTACAAAGCGATTTCGGGCTACCGATTTCGTAAGGCATTAGAGAAGGACTTGGAAGAAAGGGCTGAAATAAGCCGTAAATCATGGGAAGAGCATTTTAAGTTCATGAGAGAAGTGGATGAACTTGCCCGTGAGTGCGAGCAAATAGGATTAGACTCTGGTAATGATATTGATAATCAAGATTAGATTTTCCGTAGTATCTGGCTGTAAATAAATAATCCCTCCCACCTGATTTTCAAGTGAGAGGGATTATTTCTATCGACTGATTTTGATTTTCGCTACTCTGAGTTTATTTTGCTTGTAACTCGTTGCCATTAAGAGCGATTTCAAACCCTGCCCAAAGCATTAGCATACGCCCAACCTCAGCGCATTCAGCAAGATTTAGCCCGCGATTTTCCAGCAGGTCAGCGATTTCTACTAGCGCATCTCCTACTTTTTCGCGGTCGAAGATTTCTTTTTCATTGGGTAGCTTAGATCTGATTTCCTCAGCGATTTCCGCCACCGTCTGATTTTGATTTTCGTCCATTACTGCTCCAATCTCACAAGAGCTAGCTGGTCTGATTTTACCCACACAATATCAAAGTGTAGGTCAGCCCAGCCAAACGCTGCATCTGCTTTTCGATATGCCCTATCACGTGTCTTGTAACCCATTTTCAGAGTCACCATTTCCCATGTGATGCCTTCCATCCAGTGCTGCTGTACGACTTGCTCACACTCGTATGAGTGATGCTTGGCGATTTCGTCTAGTAGATCCGTTTTGGAGCAGTGCCGTTTTGACTGGTAATCCAACTGCCGCTGCTACAAGCTCTACTGTGAATGGGTTTTGGAGCAGTGCCGTTTTGACTGGTAATCCAACGCACGGTCGGGAATGCTCATGATTTGAGCTTTGGTAAGTGGTGTAGCATTGCCTTTTTTCGGCGCATTACCCGCGAGCTTTGCCTGTACTGCTGCAGCAACAGCAGCCTCAAACGTTTCGGCAAACGAATCAACGCGAGCCTTAGTTGTTTCTGCGTCATCAGCAACAAGCATCTGCACAAGCTCATCAGGAAGATTGATGTTCCTCTGCGAGAGCTGCTTGCGAGACTCAGAGACCATGCCAGAGATTGCGTTGCTACGCTCAAGTTCGTCCAGGCGTTTCTGGAGCTGATCGCGCTCATACTCAGCTTTCTGAGTAGCGTTCATCTCAGCAAGTTTCTGTGCTTCTGCAACTTTCTCATCTTGCTGTTTTTGCCACTTAGCAAACTTACGCTCAATGATCTTGTCTACATCAGCATCGGTGTACTTAAGGTCGCTCTTAGGCTCTTGTTTATGCTCCTGCTTGGTCTGCTCATCTTCTGGTGTGCTGTCAAGCTTCTGCTCATCCTGCTTGGTCTGCTCGTCCATTGTGTATCCCTTCTAATCCAGCTGTTTAAGGTCAGCCGCTAACCTCCCCGTAGCTTTTTAAGACATCAACGCTTGGTCTAAGAAAAAAGCCGCTCTCCCGAACGGCTTAGTCTTCAAACATGTCAAGAATCGCTTGTATTGCTTCCTCATTGGGAAGCTCTCTGCAACGGAATATTTCTTGTTCCCCATCATCGACGGTAATCGTTGGAAGGTAATCAACGCTTCTGCTCTGTGCTGCGCAAGGGTGCCAATCAACATCAACGAGGTTATAAGGTATAGCCTCATCATCCAGAAGCGGCACGAGTGTTTGCAGCGTCCCCTTGCACGGACCACACCAACTAGCGTGCCAGATGGTCAGCTTCATGTGCCTTCTTTCGGCATGAAAAAAGCCACCCTGAAGAGTGGCTTAATTTACACTGAGCAAATGATTATTCATTGCTCTCATTGTTACTCCTAGAAGGTTTAGGGGTATGCTTCATAGCAATGTCGTAGGCATGTTTTGACATACCCATATAAGGCTTCTCAGGGTCAAATGTCCAATTGCGATCATCAGCACCCCAGATGATGGAATCGGGAAGCCGCATATCTGAATTTGCTAAATCTTTACTATCTTGAACCATTTTGACCCTCTATTCTTCTTATCACGCAGCCACTTATGAGCAATCATATTAGCTTCTTCTGATTGAACCGTAAGTGCCTTAGCCTTTTCCTGTAATTTATTCCATCTTTTTGTTAACCTGTCAGAACTAATAGAATGGATTGTATATACGCTACCGTCATGACCTACAACTACTGATACGCCAACGTTCTCGTTTATTACAGCCGAAAGAACATCAGCCACCGATGGATATGAGCTGCCTGGGTGGTTATGAAGAAAAGCAACAAAACCTTTATGCTGAAGATTTTTTCTTGATCTTCACTATTAAAGGTAACCTCAAACTTCCTTGGCTTATATTTCATAGTGTCTGCCACGTGTTCACCAGTGCAGATATCAATTGCCACCATACGTTCAAATGGTGTCCCGTCTGTATCATTGAGAATTTCCCCTGTCCACTTGTACAGGCTTTCCCGCACGTCTTTTGGCAAGTCAAGACTTTCGAACTGGTCATGATATGCCTTTGAGTTCACCAGCTCATAGTTAACACTGAAGGCAGTATCATCGCCCTTTTTAGCCTTAACAAGTGGTTCGTTTTCGTGTACTTGTTTTGGAGCAGTGTCGTTTTGACTGGTAATCCAACAAGGATGGTAGAGAACTCTAATAAGGTTCCTATGCCAACAGGAATTGAGGAGGTTGCTTTGTGAGATATTTTAAAGAGTGTGATGCTCCTTTATATATTCGTGAGATTTCTGGCAACCTCTTTAGATATGACTGGCTACTGAAGATGCAGACCTAGCTGATATGTGGGTAGGCGAGCGTTGGGTTGATGAAATAACCGAGCAGGAGGCTTTAGATGGCATTGCAGCAAGAGAAAATTGCGCAGCAAATAGTAACTAGAGCGCACGCTGGACAGGTAGATAAAGCAGGAAAGCCCTATATTGAACACCCTGCTTATGTGGCCGCTCATGTGAGTGGTGATAACGCTAAGGCAGTTGTATGGTTGCATGACACACTCGAAGATACTGATATCACGTCTGATGACCTTTATGCTGCAGGCCTTTGTACAGATGTGGTAAATGCTGTTAAGGTTCTTACTCATCAAAAGGATGTGTCATATTTTGAATATATCGAACGAGTTGCTACTAACAAACTCGCAACCATGGTTAAGATCGCTGACTTAAAACACAATATGAAACTCGAACGGCTTTCCGAGATTTCACATAAGGACCTAGAACGAGTCGACAAGTATAAGACCGCGTTAGATTTCTTGCTATCAAGTATTTCAAATTGATTTAAGCAAAAAAAAGAGGGAAACTAGTTTTTGGAGCGATACCGTTTTGACTGGCAATCCAACCTGGACTCATGGGAAAGCGGATTTGAGGACATCGTTTTGTGCGACATCAATGAACACAGCATTGAGTTTCACGGCACGGTTGTGTGGTTCTAGGCAAGTAAGGAGATGGGATAGGCTATGAAGTTTGGATTAAGGCGCAGAAGCTACAAAAAATCATTCAAAGCGCGCACGACTGCCAAGCTCAAGCGCAAAGCCAAAAAACCTTCATCCCTTTTTATGGTAAACGCGGAACGGGTTTATGGAAGAACCCCAAAAGAGCCATCTATAACCGTATTTATCGGCGCACTACGTTCAGCCTGTCTGATGTATTTAAGTTCCCCGCTAACAGTAAGCGGAAAAGCGATGCCAAACAATCTAAAAATAAAGGAGGACTGCCGCGCAATGCTGTTGCAGCAAATACAAGGATGAATGAGCTGTCAAAACAACATCCAAAGTTTACGTATGGCTTTGTCGTAGTATCAATGACATTTTTTTGGATAATCATTGTTCTATTTGCAATCGCATTTATTGCAAGCGTCGGGAATAATAACAGCGCGGCGATAACCCTCTTCCTCCTTTTAGTCTTTTTGTCTGCTATCCAGAGCGCGCTCAACAAGTGGAAGATAGGATGTAAGAGAAACATGCAAGGCAATACATCTGAGGAAAAAGATGAGCCTTGCGTAGGGGCAGTAGCAGATCAAGACGAATCGGGGACAGAGGGGTCTATTGTTAAGACTTCTACGACTTGGACGCGTCACAAGTTTATTCTCAAGGCGCTTGCAGTTATACTTGTCTTAATCCTTGGGTTGACCGCAAGAAATCAATACCAAAAACAGGCAACTCAAAATTCTAAGAAGCCTGATACAAAACAGAGCAGCAAACAAGAAGCTCCCCAAGAAAGTGTTGATTACATCTCAAAATTTATTGATAAATATAATGCTTCAGCACAAACACCAATAGAAAAGGGCGAGCAATTCGATCCGCACGATAATGAAGGAGATCACTATAGGCGCGAATTCCGCCTTAGCGCGTTCGATGGGTCAGTAGGTATGGCGGCAAAATGTGGTGATTTATCTGTCGATATCATTAACTACGGAGGTTATGGCGGGTTTAATAAGCAAAACAAAAGCCTGCGGGTGTATGCATTTGGCCCAAAAGAGCAGATTGCCCAATTTTTCAGGGCAGCAGCGCCAATTCTAGATTCTAAAGTGTCGCAAGATGATGTTATTGAAGCGTCAACTGAGTTTGATTCAAGTGGCTATCCTGGACACATTAATAACTCGAGCATCACGAGTTACATCAACGGAGGAAAACTAGCTGAAACTATGCTGGATATTAATGAATGTGTTTCAAACAAATAAGCGAGATTTATAGAAAAAAGAGCATGCGTACGATTTTGAGTAGCGAAAGGAGCTTGGGCTCACAATGGAAATTATTCCATACATTTCAGGCATAACATCCGCCGTAAGTGCGATTGGTTCAATTGGGGCAATCATTGTTGCTATATACATTCATCACAGCGCACAGAAACCAAATGTAATTGTTTATCTAGAATATGGCGACGATGAAGCGTCCATGTACCTTTACGTGAAGAACATAGGAGGTGGATTAGCTAGAAATGTGAAGCTATCAGGATTTGATTATTCCTTGGCAAAGGATGAGTTCATCCATATCTTAAGGAGGGGTTTCCTTGAGAAGGGAATACCTATTCTGGTTCCTGGTGCATGTAGGAAAACCCTAATTAATAGCGGAAGTTTTCTTGCAAGCAACGAAAACAAATCAAGCGAAATAACAATTTCATATGATTCAAGGGGCCTCATTTTCTCTAAGCATATTCAAGAGTCTTTTGTGCTTGACTACTATTCTTTTGCAGGAAATATACAAATAAAAAGTGAAGTTTTTAAAATCAGGACCGCCATTGAGGAACTTGTAAGTGAGATTAAAAAAGATGGTCATAAAAAAAGATGATTTCGTGCATGTTTAGCGGGCGTGCCAGATGCCGGTGCGAACTATAATAAACGGAGCAGATTAAGGATTAAGCATGGCAGTTTCTTCAGAAGACATAGATGTAATTAAGTTTGCGCGCATTCTGAAGAAACTGCCGCCTCATCCTCCCATTACGGATGCCTATGATTTTGCATGTGGTCAGACGAAGGATGTCTGGTGGACAAGTCAGCGCGAACACATGGTTTCATGGTTTATGGCTCAAAACGGCATGAACGGTACAGGGGCATACTCGCGTTTAGAGCTTAATAGGAGCGCGAAGAAGGCGTACAACCGTCTCAATAACTCGGGATCCATACTTTGGATTGCAGAAGCACTGGGCGAAGATCCGTCTATCGTCCAAGTAGCGGCAGACGAGGCGATGGCTTCGTCTGACTACCGTACACGTTGCAAGATTGTGAGACAGCACATCCCCTGGGAGCGAATTTACGAGCTTGCGATTACCAATAAATCATCACGAGGCAGATTTATGTCGCTGCTGTTTGGTTGACGTGCTGGTGTGTCCCTTCTCGTCTCTGGTCATAGCTCGCTATTCAGAGGTAGTCGCCTCTACACCAAGGTACTGTCCTTTGCAGTTTTCCAAGTGTGACTTGGAGAAGTTGTAGTCGTTGCTCTTATCGTTAGCAGCATCATAGGCCTCAGTGAACCATTATCTAAAATCTTCATTGGTTGTGATTACCGCGCTTACAATGATGGTGGTGCGGCATATAACGATGCCCCTTTTGCCCATGTTGGCTTTGATGCGCTGAAGGGTATTGTCATCATCTGCCTCCAGAGAGATGAGAGCTGACTCGGTGGCTATGGGCAAGCTTAACGTACCTGGTTGCTTGCCCATAGATGTATCTCCGTATTCCAGTACCATAATCTTCGACTGATGACTGGAGATAGGGGATTTATTCAGCCAACTGATTCATGAGTGCCCCCAGAATTCTCATTGCTGCACCTCTTGAGAGTTGGTCCTGCTCGCCCTGGTTGTGGTAATTGCAGAGACATCCGTAACAGCATGAGTCTTCTCCGCAATCACAGGTGCTTACGATTTCATATGCTTTTTGCAGTAGTCCGTCTATGTCTCTATTGAGTTGAAGGACTCTTCCCGCCCCACCCGGTACGTTGTCGTAAAGGAGTACAGACTCATCTCCTGTATTGAAGTTCGTGTAAGCTGTTGCTCCGATTTCTCCCTCGGGGATGTTCATCAGCGATACCGCTGCCTGTACGAGGGCCCACATCAGGGAACGCCATTCCGATGGGTCCCTTGGATGTCTGTCATCTAGTGCGAAAGTGAGCTCAAGGACGTCCGTGGTGAAGTCGGTGCCTAGACCCGTGTAGTGCTGGGTCTCTTTGGAGATACACCATTTCTCGTGGGTGATCTGTTCTTCAGCAGGGGCTGCTGCTCCGCAATAGCTGCACACCTTGAATCCTCGCGAACTGGGACCACGGTTGATCGCGTAGAGCATTCCGTTTCCTGCATATCGTATGCCAAGCTTGCCGCCAGGCATTTCAACCCATGAGAGTTCGTTGCCATCTGTCCAGTTCTGTACGAACTTTATGTCGATGAATCCGTGGTTTCTCGGTCGCCTAAGAGTCGCGTTCCTGCCCGGCACCTCCTTTCCCCGGAATCCGCTCGAAGGTACGAGTATCCTGTTCGTAAGTTTAATCTTGCTACTGCAGAGTGGGCAGTCCATCTCGTCCTCGCCGGTGTCGATGGGAACGACGAACGCGCGGCAGTCTTTATTCGAGCAGACTCCAAAGCGTCTTGTCTCGTAGGACCGTTCCCTTGGTTTAGCAATTCCGCATGAGTGCCAGACACGCTTGCCCGCTACGATCTCTGAGCCTGGTGCGTACTCACGTATTGCCTGTCTGAGACCGCGGGAAAGCTCGAGACGCTCGTCGGGCAGAGCATTCTCCTGTTCGACGAGGAAAAGCTGCACGAGGTCTGTGGGGAATCCGTACTTTGGCAGGACACCCGATTCAGCGAGGACTTCAATGGTCTTCTTCTTATAGAGATTTCCCTGCATTTTTATGTTGCGGGAAGCTTTGTCGTACTTACCCTCATCCTTTGCCATCTGGGCTGAGCGCTCGAGTCTGTCCCAGTCTTCATGCACTAGTGCATGTGCGCGCATGAGTCGCCCGCCGTCGCCGAGGAGTCTCTCTATCCATGTTCCCTCCGAGAGGCCAATCTCCGTCGACTCAGACACCACTTTTGGGAGTATTTCGGAGAGTTGATTATCCAAGTTGCTTCGGTGCGAGGATATGAAGTCTCTAACAGCCTTGATCGCCGTTGGGCGCACCTCTTTGATTGCCATGAAGTCGTTGTAGTCTCCAGCGCTCGTCTCGCGACCATTGCCACTCCTGAAGTACTCTGAGAGGACAACTGCGAATACGTGCCTTATGGCGATGGAGGGGTTCGAGAGATAGCAGGATGGAGCCTTGGTCTCGCCAGCGATAATCTTTGCTGGCATGCGGAAGTACTCGATATCGTGGGGTCTCAGTCTCGCGAACGTCACAGCGAACCCAGGCTTGCCTGCGCGTCTGCCAACTCGTCCAGCGCGCTGGGCATAGTTCGCAGGGGAGGGAGGGACATTCCTCATGAAGGTCGCGCGCAGGTCGCCGACGTCGACACCGAGCTCGAAGGTAGTGGTACAGGAGAGCACATTCACTTTGCCGTCGATGAAATCTTGCTGGATTTTGGCAGCCTGCTTGGTTGAGAGCTGAGCGGTGTGTTCCTCGACCCTGATCGGCAGTGGCTCTTCGCGATAGGTGACCTTGTAGTACTGGTCCTTCCCTTTGACCTCGGTTGCATCTACGCGTTGAGGCCATCCGTCGCAATTCCTCGTGAGGCAGACGCCGCCCGTATCGTATTGGGACATACAGCCGCAGATGTTGCAGAGGTAGAGATTGGCTGATTCGTCCTGGGGTCTGAGGGTCCAAAGATTAGCGGAGAGGAGATAACCGCCTGTTGCGCTGTCATTAAAGATGTACTCGGTGCCATCCCTCCTTCCCAGGGTTCTGAGCACCTTTACAGTGTCTTCGTAAAGGATCCCGAGGAGCGTTTCGGCATCATCTCTGCTGATACTCACCCCGTGTTTCCTCCTTGCGAGGGAAATTATGAAGGAGCTCCGCTTGTTGCCGTTACCCCTCGGGGATCCGACATAGTGGATCGTTCCGCGTGGCGAATCGTCAGTGTCGCCGATGACGAACGGGGTCTGGCGGAAGCGCACCGTCATATGCGACTGGCAGCCGTCCGGACGTTTGATCGCCCCCTGCTCCCTGAGAGTCTCTAGGCCCACGCGCATGGTGGTGAAGTAATCGCTCGGCATGAGCCAGGAGAGTCCAGGTCTGCTGTTCGCCGCCTTCTTTGCGAGCTGCTCGAACGCTGTCGGTTTTTCATTGTAGAGTTGGAGTAGGGGTCCGGGGGAGACTTCGACGAGGCCGAGACCTTCGAGACTGTTGCGGCTATCCTCCGCCATGAGTTCATCGAGGATCCAACCATTGGCCTCATTTCGCCTGTCGATGTCGGTGTCAGCTGCGCCGTCAAATCGATATTGAGTTTTTCTCTTATGTGCAATCCACTTAGCTATGTCGCTGGGTCGACATGAACCTCCGTCCAGGCAAAGTGACGTGACCGCTTCCCTGATTATCTGACGTTTGGTGACATTGTTGTAGGTTCTCAACATGGCTGGGGCGAAGTAGGCGGCGTCCTGTCTCCTGTCTGAGAAGCATATGATGTTTCCACCCTTGACGGTTCCGCACTGGTCGATGCCAAAGAGATCGTCTAAGTTATCCTCCGTCATTTTCTGCTCGAATGGTGGGACGTCTCTTACGAGGTCGTAGCATACGATGCTTCCCGCAGCCTCAGGTGAGACCCTCATGGGCTGGATGGCGTAGCGGTTCTGGTATCCGCAGTGCCCGCACTTAGCTACGTTTTCATTGGCTCTTCCCCGGGCTATGAGTATGCGGTCGCACATGCCATGGGGATGTCTGTGAGGGCCACCTTCCCTTGAGGAGTGTAAGGTTCCACACTTTGTGCAAAGCCACATCACCTCCTCGTCCTTATCGACGTCTTCCTTGTTAGAGAGCAGTCTGTAGTAGGACCTGACGGCGTAGTCATCGCTGTTGATGTCTGGTTTCCTCGGGTCCAGCCAGGTGTAATTTTTGGTTGTGGAGGCGGTCCCGAGTATGTAAGCCTCACCGCAGTGCCTACAGACGGAAACCTCGTATACGGGTACGGATAATCCATCATGGAGAAGCCGCTCATAGGTCCTCTCGGGTGTCAGCGACATGTCATCGGGACAGAGAAAGACCCCCTAGGTGCCCTGAAGAACGTGTGGTATCGGCTTGCAAGGATGGGTACTCCCTCGGAGAACTCTGTGAAGGAGAGGACCTCGACCATTGCCGATAGCGCAGCGGCACCCTCTATATCGCCATGGAGGTCCTCAATGTCGAGGCTTTCGATGCATGCCAGGTCGGTCAGGTCGAAGAGGTCATTGTTTGAGGTGACCCGACGCACAATTTTCTCGGAGTTCTCTTCTCCGAGTAGGAGCCATGACAGCCAACCGCGAGGGGTTAAGTGGTCGAGGGCTATAATGGCTTCGTCTGGTACCGCGCCCTCAAGTACATTGCGTAACGTCGCTGATGTCGGGTTCCCGCTGGCTACCGCGTCCCGAAGCGGCTTCCACCTATCTGCCGGAAGTGCTCCCCATTTATCTTTTCTGAAATAAGACATGGGATCGTCCTGGTGACTCCCGATGACCGCGGGATTTCCCTCGTGATCGAAGGGCTCGCCGAAGAGATCCTCTGCAAACTTCGCAATCTGTGGTCTGTCGGCATCAGTTCCCATTGTGGCACTCGTTGCGTAACAGTGCAGCGCCATCCTCTTGCCGGTTGCTTTCGAGACCCGTGCCTTGAGTCGTCTCAGCAGGAAGGCTATCTCGGTACCGAGTGTACCTGAGTATACGTGTGCCTCGTCAATAGCAATGTGGCGCCAGTTCGACCCGAAGACCGAGGAGAAGAATGGCGCATCTTTGGGCCTGAGGAGGAGGTACTCGAGCATTGAGTAGTTTGTGAGGAGGATGTTGGGTGGCGCGATGCGCATCTCCTCTCGGGAGAGGAGTTCGTTCTGGAGCGGTTCCTCTCCGACGTGATCCTTCTCCCATGCTGCCCGCCCCTTGGCGGCTCCTTCGGGTGTGTCTCCAACGTAGCGCCCGAACGTAATTTTCGTTCCGAGGAGGAGTTGCCTAAGTCTCTTAAGCTGGTCGTTTGCAAGCGCGTTCATCGGGTAGAGGATCATTGCCCGAACTCCAGCACTCGGTCCGTGCGCTTTCTGTTCGCGCAGGATGTCATCAATTATCGGAAGAAGGAAGCACTCCGTTTTGCCAGAGCCGGTGCCAGTAGTCACTATGTAGTTCTTTCCAGCCTTGGCCTTGCGGATGGCGGTTACCTGGTGCTCGTAGAGGACGAGATCCGGATCGAATAGACTCCGGTTACCATTGCCTAGTTCTAGCATGCCCTCGCATAACACGCCGCTGTTGACGAGCTGTCTCACGCTTACGCCCTTCGTGTAGGGTGGTGTTGCCTCCAGGAATGGCCCCTTCGCGAGGAAGCCGGGTCGAGTGAGGATGTTCTCTAGCTGAGTCTGAAGTTGAACGTCGCAGAACCTGATGGTCGTAGCGAGATACTCGCTGTATGAGCGGGCGATGTGCCTGGCTGCATCTACGGGGTCGAACTTCTTCTGAATCATTGTGACTTCCTATCTCCTAATCTCGATCTTTTGACCCATCTCGTAGTCGACATCACCGAATAGATCCTTTGTTGTAAGCGTGACTCGTAAGATTGAATCTCTGACAAGAGCTTTCGAGACCTCTGACGGCAGGGAAACCGATGTGGCTCCAGCTGGAAGTGAAATATCCTTGACGATAGTTCTCTCTCCCATTTTTTAGACGTGAAAATCGCAGTGAAAGGTCATAGTCGACAGGCTGTGAGAAGACGAGCCTGCTCTCCCTAAGGTCGGAATTCAGCTTGTAGGTCCCGAGACCGTAGCCAAGAAGCACTGATATGAGGTTGACCCTGCAGCTGGACTCCTTCTCAGTTGCCCTTCTGTAACCATTGTCGAAGCTGATGGTTAGTGTCAGTATGGCAGGCTTCTTTCCATCTTCCGGTCCGGCATCAGGTAGGGGTGAGAAGGGGCTGACCTTGTAGGTAGAGGTGATTGGCAGGGTTGATTTTATGAAGCACGGCAGAAGTCCGAGTGAGAGGAAGACGCCCCTATGACTGCGCCTGCCACGTGATTTGATAGTAACTACACCAGACTCTCGAGTCATTTCTTCGAGTATGTGTCGGTCGAGAATTCTTCGGCTGTAATCCTGTTCGATTGACGGTGTGTTGACGTCGATTCCTGCCGCAAAGACATGGGCAGTGATAGATGTGTCCGAGTTCTCATCTGGAGGTCTTACCACCATGGAGATGAACTCGTCCGATAGTAGAGCTTCGATGTGTGCAGGCTTCTCCTTACATGGCTGGATGACGGAGTCTCCTCTAATGAGTTCACAGTGACTTTCAACAGAGATCGAGTAAGTTGCCACGAGCGTGCTGAGCACATTCCTGACGGACTCGAGCGAGATCTTTCTGATGGGTGTTACTGAGAAGTGGTAGTTGAGAACCTGTCGCCCTGTGGGTTCATGCGTTACATATAGGTTGCCCGATTCGACAAACTGTGGAACATTGCTCTGATCGAGTCGGAGACTTACGACGCGTAGTCCTTCTTCCGAATTACGTAGGATATTGGCGCGCTTAATTGATACCCTAGTGCCGTCACACACACATGAAACGTTTAGCTGCTTTGCGTCGAAGTCCTGAGCTAATCCCTCTATGGATATGGCCGGAAGGGCGTCGTTGTAGCCCAGACCGTCCGGTCTCAATACAAGTGGGTAGAGGTCTGCACCCGACTTGTTTTCTCCTATAACCTGACTTCTGTCGACGGTAACCTTGAAACCCTCACACCAAGCAGATACCTGAATTCCAGACTGATCATATACCGCTCCACATCCCAAGGGATCCATATCGAAGGTCAGTACTTCGTACCCATTGGCGAACTGCTCTTTGTTTATTAACGTCATGCCATGCTGTGTAGAGATCCGAAAGCCTGGGGTGACAAGGCAATAGACATCGCGTTTCCTGCGAAGTGGGCGGATCTTCTGTCTTATGATACCGTCGGACGATCTGATGAATTCGTAGATTCCTGGCCTATTTTTCCTAAAAGTTTGTGATGAGAAGAGTCTATTAGTTTTTGAACCTTCTGGATTCGACATTTCGACTTCAACATCGTAGGTACCTGCTGGCTCAACCTTAATGGTAACTGCTTCCAAGATAGCATAGCTCACACCAGTTAATACTGTTCTTGTTGCCATTGGTATGCCGTTAACTGTGTACCATACCTTTCTTCCGACATAGCTCATTGGGAGCCTTGTCTCGTTCCAGTGAAGTACAAGCGGGCGGTCATGTTCCACCGTATCAAGGCGAAGTTCGGCTGGTGGGAGATATACAAGGGATCTATTGCTGTTACCTATTGGCGTACTATCGCTAGATAGGACCGTGCGTAGTGCCTCCATCGCAAGTGATGGTAGGTTGTTACTCGACATCATCATAGAGTTGTTGCCCCTTGATGCACTGGCAACTAGGTTTTCTGCGACACCGAGTGCCGAAAAAAGAAGTGGTCCTGTTACTTCTGGAGCCTTGTCCAGCAGGTTTGACGCTGACTTGTTTGCGAGGTAGTACCCTCCCATCTTGTCGCTGGAGAGTTCAATTAGATCGTTTGTTGTTGGATAAGTGCCGTTTGGCAGACGTCCCCGATTAATGTCTTTGGCTAGGGGGAGTATCAGCCTTGACCATATTGAGATCCAGTCCGACTCTGCAAGACCAGCATGTAGGAGTACCGTGTAGTAGTACCGGAATTCAGTCTCTTCTTCTGAGTAGGTGCGAAAACCCCAATTTCTGATTCTTTCATAGAGGAGCTTGGGAATTTCTTGCTCACTCAGATTGTCCTTAATACCGAGCTCAGCAAAGGCCTGCTTCCAGACGGAGTTTCCCGTGAAGTTGCGTTGTGCTGAATCTAGCATGTAGAGGAGGAATGAGTCAGGAACCTCGTGGGCTAAGGCATGGACAGCTCCGATCGATGAGCTGGAGTGGGAACACTTCCTTGACCGTTCGAAGATTGATTGAATATTCAGACGAAGCTTGGGTATCTCGGTTGTGTTCATTTCCAGTGCTTCAGCAAGGAAAGCATCTTCACTATGATCAGCGATAATTTTTATGGTGGAATGCACGCGCTTTTCGAATTCGCGCAGAGCGTCCGACTCTCTACAGATTGGAAGGTGACCGATGTACCTTATGCGTTGTTGTTCGTGGTGTGCATGTTGTGGAATTGAAGGCGTTTGCATGGTAACGGATCTAATTACCTCTTCTGCATCTTGGATCTTATGCTCTTTGCGTGACTGAGAGGGGAGGAGCATTTTCTTTAGTGCCTCTGGATGCTTCTTGTATATATTGATCATTGAAAGAATGGAGTCAGTGACATCTTGACCGACAGTACAATCTAGATATTTGGGGCTCTTGGCGAACACCTCTCCGAGGGTCATGAAGCCGGAGTTTAGAAGCTGTCTCTTCAGTTTAATGTCTATCCGCAGACTCTTGAGCGGGATATTCAGGACGGAGATGTTTTCGTCACCCCCTGTTTGATTAGGACCCATTGGCTCTCCTTTGATTTCGTACAATTTTACCTTTGTTAAAGATTGTTATCGATTATTGTTAGCTTAAATCAGTAAGCGGCTGTGCGCGCATTCGCAGGTAAAGGGTTTTTATAACCTGATTATGGCCCGTAAACTACTCGGGCAAAGAAATTCTCGGATGTCTATTCGTTGTTGGTTAACAAAGTTATGTATAAAGGACATAATGCTTAGGATGTTGATGTCGCAATCATGTGGCTCACGGGATATGACCGGGAGGCCTTAAAACTGCAGCTTGGCAATAGGGCTAGCTATCAAGATTTTTTGAAAACGCGCTCATTATCCAAAATGGTGAAATGGATATGAGGTATGTCGAGACACTTCTTGATGTAAAGCATACATTTGGCAAAGCATGCGGCTTGCCGCATGCGACTTTTGATACAGCCCCTTGTGGTTGTCTGAATACATAGAAATCAATATTGATAACTGGGAGCAAGCCTAAGCAGCTATCAAAGTGGCTATTGCCAAAAGCTTGGTTTTGGAGTAGTGACGTTTTGACTGATAATCTAACCAATAAACTGTAAATAATATTTTGTAGACAAATTTGGAAGAGGGTCGAGATGGAAGAAGACGAGCTCAGAAAACTAATCGGTGTGAGGATTGCGATCTCGCGAAAAGCTGCGGGAATGTCCCAGGATGATTTAGCAACTGCGCTGGAGGTTGATAAAATGACGATCTCACGCTGGGAAAGGGGAACCCGGTCGCCAAATGGCGTAAAACTTTACGCGCTTACACAAAATCTTGGCTGCTCTGCTGATTTCTTGCTCGGCCTTTCAGATACACTGACCGTCCATGAGTAAAGGAGTAAATCGTGAAATCTAAATCTCTAGCTGTAATGGTAGCATCGGTAGCCTTGATGCTATCCCTAGCTGGCTGTAGCGACCCCGTGACTTCCACTAACGACACGTTTGATAAAACGTCTGCAACTACATCCAGTGTGCAGGAAAAGACACTAGAGAAACTCTACAGTGACTACATCAGTAACCCTGCTATTCAAAATTTTAAAGACATTAGTGGCGACTCTGACAAACTTATAAGCGCTTTGCAAAATATGGATTTAGATGCAGCAAAAGAAGCAAAGGCCGGGATTGATGAAAAATGTGATGCTGTAATCAACCTTGAGGTTGATGACCGTATTACAAGCACTCATGAGCCGCTGATTCAGGCGGCAAAGTCCTACCAAAGCGCCGCGCAATACTATACGGATGCAATCGAAAAGATGGCTGATGACCCCTCAGAAGCAAATGTGCTTCTTGAGTCGGGCAATGACAAGATAAACGAAGTTTCTGCTTATATGCACTCAGCCAAAAATGCGCTTGATGATCTAAAGAAGCGCGTAGCAGAGGAGCAATAATGCCTCGTTGTCGCAAATGCGCTTCTCGTGAGGGGCTGTGGGTGACCTTAGTGGTGAATAGCACGCCGCTTATGTTATGAGTGACTTTACCGTTATCGTCTGTATTTTCCGTGTTGATGCGAGAGTACTTGTAGGTGCTCTTCGAGCGCGTTCACGTAGTGCTATTGCTACCTACAAGAGCGTTGTAGTTGTAGAAGCACTGAGAACTCCTAATGCCGCTCGTGAGCAGTGCCCAAGCCGCATCCACGTAAATCGTCGTGATGTTCTTGGAACCTGAGAAGCAGCGGAAGAGTCTGTGAGTGCACTCGGGTTGAAGTCCTAGAAGTCTAGGGACGTGAGTCCAGTGCGTGAAGCAAACGCACACCGTATCATTCAGACGTTTGCTAGGTTGCCCAGACCAGACGCCAACGTGATTGCGCTCATGCTATAGAACCAATAACACATGTTCAGCGAGGCCACATCTACTATGTCGGATGCGAAGGTGACGCCCATCATACTCGGTCTACTGTCGTACTAGGGCCTTGCACTCGCAGAGGAGTGACCTGCTGGATCCACCTCAAAGGCGTTCACGGGGTGCTTCCGATGGTACCTGCCTGCCATCGAGGTAGTTGAACTAAGCGTGCTGTCGGCGAGAAGGATGGCACGCGGCTTTAGACCGATGTCTCAGGATAGCGCCAGGATGGCGGTGGGGGCTGTCGCCCGGCTTGTAGATGATCGCAGCTCGTTCTGCCCGCGTATGGTGTTTCCCGATGCGCATGAAGTGCCCAGACTCGAGTACGCGGGTGTGACTAATTGGATATTAGGGTAATTAGTTCCTTAAGAGTTCTTCGAGCATGGGATCGATTCTGTTGATAAGGTGATCTTCGATAAGGTGCTGTATGCAGAACCTATTGACATCATGCGCCACATAGCGCACGATCTCGGCTGCCCGCTGTTTTTCGTCAAAGTCCACGTTGTCGCTGAGGAGCAACTCAGCGGCGAAGTAGGCAAAGTTGTCATTGGCTTCATAGGAGTAGCCGCAAGCCTCCCTCATTGAGTCCTCTATAAAGTTGAGAATAGTGTCAGCATTTTCCCGTGACTGTTCGCAATGCTTGAGCAGGGCTTCATGGAAACGGCTGACCGCGATGATGTGGTCACATAGCTTTCGGGGCGAAAGAGAGTCTATCCATTCTGCGATGTTGCGGTCGTATAATCCACGCTGGATCGACGTTCTCATTGAGGTCTCGTAATGCACTTCGTTCATTCGTTTTAAGGTTAGGGATACCGCTTCGAGAAGTTTATTTGCGTCATCGTAACGACGGCTGGGTTCCTTTACGGTGGCCTTTCGCGCTGGACCGCAGAGGACGTGATGTGTGTTGTCGGGTGACCCAGTCATTGTATAGTTGATGAGCTTTCCAAGTGAGTATACGTCGCTTTTAATATCACCTTTCCCGAGACTGCCAATGAGCTCTGGCGCAGCATAGGCGTAGGTTCCATAGTTGTTCGTGTTGGTTGTGTTGTATGAGTTCAGTGCGGTGAGGTCCTTACCGAGCCCAAAGTCTGATACTTTCATTTTGTCACCAACGAAGAGGATATTGCTGGGGGAGATGTCTCTATGACAGATGCCCTTCAGATGTATTCGAGCAAATATGGAAAGAAAATCTCGGACAATTGATATTCGAGTCTCATCGTTTAGAGAGGGCTGAAGTTCAAAGTAATCCTTTAGCGTTTGATTCGCACGTTCCATTGTGTATGAACAGGTATCGGAATCATAATCATAGACCTTAATCACACCTGGGTCGTCATGAAGCTTGGACATAATGTCGAATTCTCGCTTGAATCGACGCCGAAAACTGTCTTTTACCGCACTGTTAGGGTTCAGTTTCTTGACAACAAGTCCAGTAGATATTTGAAGATACGTAGTGGCAAACCCGCCTTTGCCTAGTTCGACCAGATCCGCATTTATCTTGATGAGTTTCGCCTTCTTATTGACTACATCTACTTTTGTCTGATCAGCTGCAAGTACCTTGTTAACCAGAGTGCGGGCCACGCACGAAGCTTTCTTCACCTCCGTTTCTGTACAGTCGAGATCAACAAGGAGATATTGCCAGCTAAGAATCACGGTAAAGAAAGTTGATAGAGCATTGCGACTTTCGAGTAGCCGGAGGTTTTGTACAACGTAATACCATCTTGAAGGGAAGGGCGATTGATAGACGTCAGAGAAGCGAAGTCTCTCGTTGAAGAATCGGACGAGTTCGGGGCCAGACTTCCTCGTGTAAGGTGTCTCCTCTGCATCACCATTGAAGATGTTCGCAATTTTGTGTAGAGTTTTTTCTGATAACACATTTGCCTGCTTTCAATAGAGTTTCGTGCATTGAAGATTGATCTTTTGGATGGATTTTTACTTGTTATCCAGAGCAGTATTCTGAAAATACTCAGCCAGACGCTCAATTTCTTCTCTGTCCTCGTCAGAATTGGTCCAACCAAAACCTATTTGTGCAGGATTGATTGAGCAGAAGGCGCCGCCAAGCCAGCCATTGGTCATCACTTCGATGATGCGCTTGTCGTAGACTTTCTCTAATCTAAAGTTACAAATCTTTGTTGCCGGGATAATCATACTGACGAGATTGTCTGAATAGCGTGGGACACCGATAACACAGATGCGTTCCCAGCCGTTGCCACCAAGTTCGCAGACGCAATAGACTTTTGTTCCTGGTACAAAGTGTCGAGTACCATGAACCAATCTATGCTCTTTACCTACGATGTTCTCGTCCACAATCTCGCCGACTAAACACCATGACCACGTTGGGACTACTGGCGCATTTTGTACTAGTTTTGCTAGTTTTTCATAGTAAATCTTGGTGTTGACTAACCTGGGCAAATCGGTGAATTGAGCATCAAAGAATCGCGTCATTCTCCAGTTACCATTTGAAGTCAGTGCAAAGTCGAATGCTGTGTAGGGCTTGGATTCTTCGAGTGCGAGGTTAATTAAATTATCAGGAGGAGGGGGAACTGAATTTATATTGGTTGTGTTGGTAGGAACTATATCAAGGATTCTGCCATCGAAGAAGAACGCTCGCCATTCTGCTGACGTGGATTCATGCTTTTGAAACAACACGCTATCAAAATCCCACCACGAGGCATGATGGACGCCGAGCATTTCTTTGACAGTTTCTATTATGTCATCAATCTCGCTGGCGTTGAAAGGAGGAGTGAATACCTTCGGTTTTCCATCTTCGGTCCAAACAGTTGCTGCATCTCTAACGATAAATGAACCGAGATTATTGAATACGGAAGTGGCAGGTGAATAATGTTCAGCATCATGCCCTAGCTTATAGGGTTTCACGCTATGCGGCATGTAGTCGCGCATGCTGTATGGTCCATCATCGTAGTAATTTACGGACCATAAGGAGTCGACGTTCCACAGGGTTGCATATCCAAAGTGTTTGAGCGCCTTTGTAAGCTGTTTGTATCGTCTATCTGAGGTCGGCAAACCTCTAAGCAGGCAAAAGGCACGTTTCGTGGGAGCTGGCGGAATTACAACAAGTGGATCTCCATGCAGATAGCCACATTCGTTGTATAGCGCTACGTTGAAACTACCCGATTCAATACATCCTCGATATTCGTCCTCATAACCAGACATCACCTTGCCTGTGCTTGGGCTATTCGAGGGGAATATAATGGTCAGTCTATCCACGGTACTTTGCTTTCAGATAGATGCCGCAACGATACGTCGCTACGGCATCCAAAATGATTGGCCTCATCGGGCCCCAACCATCTGGTCGGCGATTGAATTAACGGAGTTTACTTCTCGGCAGAAGAACCCACTTGTGTCATTATCCCATATTAAGGAGTCCACACACTCTTATATTGCTATCAGGGATTTACGAGACTTGCTATGCATCCGTATTTTGGATAGGTAAAGTTGAAAAGAGTGTCTGCAAGTAACTTCTCGACAAACTCTGGGGATGAGTCATGCGGTGCGCTTGTTAGTGTCGAGCCTGTCCTCGTACTTGGAGATAAGCTCGTCAATTGTATCAAGCTCAGCTGGATAAGAAAAAAGTATTCGAGATTGCACATCTAGTAGCATTGTCGCCGACAAGAACAGCAAGTCTTAAACTTGACTGCAATCTGTATGAGTCAATTGCACGTGCTGTGGTAATACTGTTGCGTTATGTGAATAGAGTTGCTTTACGTATTATATAAACCTTGTTATGCACCTTTGAATGGAGTCACGATTCTATTCTAGATCGGATTCGTCTTTTCTCTATTAAAAGGAAGGAACGACCAAACGATGGGCATGCCGGAAACAAAAAGTGAGGTCCTTTGGTACATTGAAAAGGCCACACGTAATCTAAATCCTGAAAGTACCGATGTCTTTACGACAAATAGGATTGCCGGACAATGCCACATTAGTCGCAATCTTGCGAGTCAGTATCTCAACGAGCTTGTACGTGATCGACTGGTAGTTAAAATTAACTCTCGTCCCGTTTTATATTTACATCGACGTGGTCTTGAACGTTATCTTCAGGCATCTATCAAATATATGGAATATAGTTCAATGCAAGAGTTGCTAGAAGAGTCTGGTGTTCCTGAGCGTCATGACTTTGAGAAGGCGATTGGTCGAGATCTTTCACTTAGCGTATGCATTGAACAGCTTCGAAGTGCCATCAGCTATCCTCCTAGTGGTCTTCCTGCTTTGCTTGTGGGAGCTCATGGCACTGGCAAGGCGTTTCTAGCACGTCTTACCTATGAGTATGGAATTAATAGTGGAATTCTTCCGCGTAGTGCGCGTTTTGTGGTAGTGGATTGTTCACGGTATGACGATAATGACTCCACAATAATGGCTGATATTTTTGGTACGGCGGAACGAACGGGAGCCGTACAACAAGCCGCAGGTGGCGTGGTGTACATTGAGCGCGTAGACCATCTTTCGCAAGCGGTAAATGAGCAACTACTTGGCTATATGACAGAGGATCGTATAGTTGTTCAGTCTAAAGTGGGTGGTGTGCCTCCTGCACGTTTCATTTTGGGAAGCTCGCGTTCACTAAGCAATAAAATTCTTTCAGCAATTTCACATCTCGTACCTGTCATCGTGTCGCTTCCTTCTTATGCAGAGCGAGGAGAATGCGAACGTATGGCTCTTGTTATGCATTATTTGCGTATCGAAGGCCAACGAATTGCGGCGGATATTGCTATTAGTAGGGGTGCCCTTCGTGCACTCACGGCTGCAAACTTTGACGAGAATATTAATGGCTTGAGAACAACTGTAACCAGTTGTTGTGCAGAGGCATATCTCAACCGTGATGCAGACAATCTGGTGATACATGTATATAATTTGCCAACCAATATCTTGACCGCCAATACGTCTCTTCCAGATGATGACCAGTTGGTTTCTGACAACAACCTTGCATCACTTGATCCTGCCGAACAATCGATGCAGTTCTTTCAACAAATGGTTGATTCCTATGACGATTTTAAAGCGGGCACCATTACGTTTGATGAATTGACGATTGCTTGTATTGAGGAGCTTCATGCTAGCCAAGATCTTCGTAACTTTGATGACGTAATCGTGAACCCTCGAATAGCCTCTTACGAACGTATTCTTACCCCAGTTATCGAGCAGGTCAATGAGGAGTATGGAATTGAATTGAGTCGCAAGGTTACACGATTGCTTTCGCAGGCTCTGGTAATGCAGTTGTGGGGTGGGGACCTGTTGACGCTGTGGCGCCGAAAATATCATGATGAGCTGTGCGATTTAGCATCCATATTTACACGTGACTCTCAGATTGCGACTGTTGTCGTAAATCAAATTTCAGCTCGGGTACGAACTATTTTGGGGACTGAACTTGACGAACTTACCAAAGTAATGCTTGAAATTGAGGTCATCGAAGCAATTGGTACCGACCCAACAAAGAGAGATTCTCTAGGTGTAGTTATCTGTCATGGGTATGCTACGGCGACAAGTATTGCCGATGCAGCAAACAGGATTCTGCATAAACGGGTCTATGAAGCGATTGACATGACGTATGACCAAGAAATCAAAGACATTATTACACCTCTTTCTCGCCTTTTAGAACGCTTTTCTTTTTGCGACCGCGTGGTGATTCTGGTAGATATGGGATCTCTCGAGCAGATAAGTGCTGCTATAACGCGTGACTTTAGGGGCAGTATGTACGTGTTTAACAATGTCTCGACTAGCTTGGCGCTTGGAGTTGGTAATGCGTTGTCATCAGATAGAGACTTTCAAGAGTTCTTAGATCAAAGTCTTGAGCTTTGTTGGCCAACATATCATGTAATCTGCTCATCCGAAAAGGATGATGTGATTGCATTTTGTTCTGAGGCTGGTAGCCGTGCTGCCGATAATATTAGGAAACTTGTTCAAGATAGTCTCCCTGAAGAGCTGCCTGTAAATTTGATTACATGCGACTATGATGAGCTTGCACGCAGTGGGGACCAAGCAGCAGTGTTTAATGCCCATCGCGTGCATGCATTAGTTGGAACTATGAATCCTGGGATTTTACAAGTACCCTTTATCCCCTTAGAAGACATTCTGTATTCTGGGTCATCTGAAGAGTTAGATCGTGTTTTATCTAAAGTATTGAGTTCTAAAGAAATGGTCGATTTTCACTCTCGTCTATTGCGAAATCTTACATTACGAAGTGCTGCAGAATCAATTACGATACTTAATCCAGAGATGCTTTACCTTGAAGCTGACCATGCAATGAGGGAACTCTCAAGATTGTCAGGCATTATGATTAATGACCGCAGAAGAATCGCGGTATATGTGCATTTGTGTGGCCTCATCGAACGTTTAGTTACTAAGAGTTTTGTGAACACCTATCCTGACGAGAAAAGCTTTGAGCAAAAAAATCACGAGTTTATCGATTGGTTCTATACCGCTTTCCACGATATGTGTCGTCGCTATAAAGTGGAGATCCCTGTATCTGAGATTGCTTATGTACACCACATGCTTACGCTAGACACTCTTGAGCATGGCGATGTGACTTGTGAGTTGAAAGTTACTCTCGAAGATGAGTAGATATACATAAAATAGAAAAAGCGACAAATCTGTTAGCGTTTTCATAGTGTCGAACTCCTGTGTCGATTTTAGCAAGTAATTCTTTCATAAGTTCATTTCCAAGTGTCGACAGAACGTTGCTTGTGGCGCAGTCACTTTTTGTGAAGCTTCCGCAGGTAACAGATCTGTACCCTGGTCTTAAATCCCCTTTTCCGCAGTACATTTTAGCAAAATAGGGCTTCTACCTGTGAAGGTGGCC
>NZ_DBHHGF010000007.1:0-120669 GCF_057238325.1 Olegusella sp.
TGCCTCGACAAGCATTCGATATTCGGCCTGAAAAGGCAACAACTAGAAGATAGGAAATCACATGGGTATCGGCAAGAAAGTCTGTGCAGTGGGCTTTTGCTGTGTCGACGTCTATACAGACCTGAAGAAATTTTATCCTACGGGCAACGGTATTGACTGGGGCATTCATCTCGCCCGCATGGGCGTCGAGGTCTCTGCTGTTTCGGTTGTAGGTACTGATGTGTACGGCGAAAAGATGAAAAAGACACTTTCTGCCGAAGGCATTGATATCTCCCATTTGCGCACAGAAGTTGGGGATACCTGCATTATGCTCATGGGTCTTAAAAATGGCACTGATCGTGTACATCTTGAAGAGGTCGAAGGGGTCATGGCGGACTACAAGCTTACCGAGGAAGAGTTTGAGTTTGTTAAACGCCATGACCTGCTTCATACGGATCTTTTTGGAAATGTACTTGACCATCTAAAGGCATGGCATGACGCAGGTGTTGAGATAGTGATGGACTTCTCCGTTTTCTCACGCGATCCGGAGTATCACTGCGAGGATTATTTCCCTTATGTAGATTACGTTTTTATGAGTTATGACGGCCCTCTTGAGCCCACTCAGGAATGGCTTGCCTATGTGCATTCTTTTGGTCCTAAAATTGTCACCGCCACACGCGGCGAAGATGGTTCTGTGAGCTACGATGGTAAGAATTATTATGAGCATGGCATTATTCCTTGTGAGGTTGTAAACACAGTTGGTGCTGGGGACTCTTATATTGCTGGTTTTACCTATGGACTCCTTAATGGAGAAGATATCCCTCATTGTCAGCGTCGAGGTGCGGAGCTTTCCAGCAAAATAATTACCAAGTTTGAGCCCTATTAGGAGGCGGGCTATGATTGTTGACTCCTACGTTCATCCGCTTTGTTATAACGCGATCTATAACGAGAGAGAGTTTTCGTTCTACAAACGTAATTTTGGGATGGGCCTCATGGGTCCTATGGACTATGATGAAATTTTTGCCGAGATGGACTGTGGGAACATAGACAAAAACTTCCTCATGCCGCTTGATGTGACAACTACTTGTGGTGGATGGTTTGCTACCAATGAACAATGCGCCAAGATTGTCTCTGACTATCCCGACCGCTTTATTAATTTTGCGAGTGTTGATCCGCACAGGGACGATGCTGTAGTGGTTTTAGAGCATGCATTTTCTCAATTGCGTGCTCGAGGTGCTCATTTTCATCCTGCTAAGCAAAGATTTCATGCTGCCGATGCATGCATGGATCCCATTTACGACTTATGTGAACAACTAGATAAACCCATCTACTTTGATGCGGGTCTTTCCTGGGAGCCCAGCGCTCCTATGGAGCCAAATCACCCGCTCTCCATTGAGCTTGCTCTTATGCAGCATCCTCGAATTAAGTTTTGCCTTGCTCATTTTGCATGGCCCTGGGTAAGAGAGATGGTTGCACTGATGATTAAGTATCCCAATGCTTATACCGATACATCGGTTCTCTATCTTGACTCCCCAGAAGAGTCCATGCAACGACTCTTCCAAGTTGATATGGGTCCCTTGTGGTTCCAGCGCAGTTTTATGAATCAGGTCCTATTCGCCTCAAACACCCCGCGTTTCCGTGCTTTCAAAATTAAACGTGGCATTGAGAGACTCGGCCTTCCCGATGATGCGCTTGAAGCGATTCTTGGTGGCAATGCGCTCAGGTTCATTGGAGAGGAGGCGTAGGTGATGGTTAAGCTTGATACGCTGTACTACTTATCTCATAAGGTATGTCAGTTCATCAACATAACTGATGATGTTCATGCCATAGTCGAGGATTCTGGTGTGAAAGACGGATTGGTAGCAGTTATCACGGCTCATACTACCTGTGGCATCATCGTTAACGAAGGCTTATCTTGTGTTGAGAAAGATATTTCAACCATGCTGGAGAATCTAGTTCCACTCAATGCGCCCTATGCGCATGCACACTTTCTGCCAAGCTATGGTGCTACGGGTAACAATTCTCAAGGTCATCTCAAATCAACGCTTGTTGGGAATAGTTGTATGTTCCCCCTTATTAATGGCAAGATTGTTTGTGGTGGCGCCCAAGATATCTATCTCGCTGAGTTTGATGGGCCTCAAAAACGAAAGGTATTTGTAGAGGTAATTGGCGAAAAATAATGCTCAACAATATTTATTACTCTTGCTGTCAGCTACAAAAAACGTTTATAAACGATAATGCGGAAGTATTTAAGAAGCTTTGCAATCACAGTGCAATAGCAATAACTGAGTTTTCGTTTGGGATGTAGTGCCTAGACACAGGTGGAGCGTTATAGTTTCCGGCGCTGATAGAGCCCTGCATCCTCAAAACCGAGACGTCGGTAGTAGGCGCGGGTGCCTACTGAGCTAATGACGTTGATACTGCTGTAGCCTGCGCTGTGGGCAATGTCGCACACGCGTTCAACCAGCTGACGGCCCAAGCCTTTGTGCTGAGTAGCAACATCCGCTTGACCAAGGCGTACTGCTTGACCGTAGACGTGTACCTCACGAATCATTGCTTGTCCTGGTGCGACAGGTAGCTCATCTGCTCTGACATCGGCATTCCCATCACAAAGGAGTTTCCACTTAGGAAGAGACAGACGGCAAAAACCTGCAATTCGGCCCTCGGGGGTAACCCACTGCAAAAAGTGTTCGTTTGTAGCGACGGTTTCATAGGTAAAATCATCCAGCACGAGTTCAGCAAAGTTAATCTTGTCCAGGGAGATTTCTCTAAAACGAATTTCTCGCACGAGACCCGCCCTGCCTGCATTTCGGATCTCGTTTTCCACCATCTGGCGCAGGTTGGTATGCTTGTTTCCCACAAGAATGTCATCGGCACTAATGTCACGAATCATACGAGAAATGCGAATGTAGGGCGGTGTTGCAAGGACATCACTCACGAGCACATCAACAAGCTCTTCTCGACTATACGGACCCCATGAGCCATCCCTGAAATGCTCTACCAGCTGTGTTCCTTCTACCAGCGCACAGGGGTAAAGCTTTATTTCGTCAGGCAAAAAATTGGAATTATTTACAAAGGTTTGAAAGTCCTGCTTGTCTGATTCGGGTGTGGATCCCAACAAATTTACCATCAGATGCGCATGAATTTTGAAACCAAAAAGCCTAATAAGGTTAAAGGCCCGGTAAATCTGTTCCAAGCTGGTGTAACGCTGATTGGCGTTCAGTATGGCTTGCCGGGTGCTCTGTATGCCCATCTGAATCTTCGTGCAGCCCATCTGACGAAAAAGTGTGAGATTTTGCGGGGTAATGGTATCGGGGCGTGTTTCGATAACAAGTCCTACCACCCGATGTTGTGCACGTTCATTGCGTAGTTGTTCGGCTAAAAGCTCATTCATCTGTGCACTCATATACTTTGAAGCACTTTGATGAGCCTCACTTTTTTGATATAAATCATGAAACGCGTCATTGAAGCTTTTCTTGCCTTGATTAACTAAAACTTGCTGTGTCTCTACAAATTGGCTGAGTTGAGCAGGACTATTCTCAAGACCTAACTTACGGTAGTGGTCATAGCGTTGGCGTAAGGTTTCTTTGGCGATAGGCCAGTCGTTAAGAGCGCGGAATAGCTCGCGAATAAACCAAATTTGATAAGCGCGCGGATAGTCGCTCCAGGTTCCACCGAGCACAATGAGTTCGATTTTATCGATGGAATGTCCCATTTGCGATAGTGCGCGTAAACGAGCGGCAACCTGCAGATAGGGGTCAAAAAAGTTATGCTCTGCGCGTTGGCAGGCAGGCTCGTTGGCAAGATAACTTTTGGGCATGCGCAGGTCGCAGGGGCAGTATAAGCAATTGCTCGAGCAAGTTTGAGGGCGCGTAATAACGGTGATGGTCGCAACCCCTGACCCCGTGCGATGAGGCTTCATCTGGATGGTACGAATAAGGCGCTTTTCAAGCGTACTATCAATATTCCAGCGTGCCCAGCGCTCAGGGTTCTCTTGCTTTATTTTTTGATAAAAAGGCAAGATGAAGCGCTTCGAGAGATGTTTTTCGTTGCTGCGCACGCCGCGGTTATGTTTGCGCCACAGAGCATCTAACTCAGACCGCGTTAACGCATCATCCGTGCGCTCTGCTGGCAGCGCACGTAGGTGTTCAAGTATGTCCAGCAAGAGTTCTTCCATGCGTCTCTCCCGTACTTCAGTCTGTTTAGGATGCAATTATAAGCAAGGCAAGATAAACGCAAATTTCGCGCTAGCATGTACCGTACAGTGGATTTGAAAGTTTAGTTTTAATCTGGGGCGGGGATGTGACAGTGAATATCGAAATTGCGCGACGGCTGAACCGCTTAAATACAGAGTTTTACCAGGCTCAGGCTGCTTCATTTTCACAAACGCGCCAGGCGCCTTGGCAGGGGTGGGAAAGAATCGTCGAGTTTGCTGGTATATCTTCTTGTGACTCGCGGACGTTATCCGTGTTGGATGTGGCGTGTGGCAATTTGCGCTTTGGGGATTTTCTTGCGCATACATTAAAGCCCTCCTGCGTGTCTGCAAAAAGTACTGATGTGGTACAAGCTCATATCCCCGTTGCATACTATGCGGTAGACAACTGTATATCCCTTGCACGTCGTAGCGCTTTTTTGCTTCCTTGGGATGTTGAATTTACACACATAGATCTTGTTGAAGAGCTTATAAGCAAGAATACGTCTGGTTTGCTGGATGCAAACTTTCCAGCCGTTGATTTGTCACTTTGTTTTGGGTTTATGCACCACGTGCCCACCCATGCCGCTCGAATTACCCTGATTCGAGAGTTGCTTGGAGCTACGCGTCCAGGTGGCAGCTGTGCGCTCTCATTTTGGCAGTTTATGAATAATCCTAAGCTTGCGAGTCGTGCTCAAGAAACTACTGACGAGGCGTTGGACAAACTGGGTATGGCGAAGGCTGATTTAGAACCTAACGATTTTTTGTTGGGATGGCAGGAGCGTTCTGATGTCTGGCGCTATTGTCATCATTTTGATGTGGCAGAAATTGACGCACTTGTGGATGCTTCTTCTGATCTTGCGGAACTACAAGAGTGTTTTTCAGCTGACGGACATACAGGAAACCTCAATACTTACTTGGTATTTCGAAAGAAGAAACTCTCGTAAGACTCTGGCAGGATTGAATGGTGTGATTACGGTTGCTGCACCGCTCCCCATTCTTGTTTTGGCTATCAGTTTTGCATTGCGATAAGCTGGGATGGACTGGTGGTAGGTGAGGGGGCATGATGTATTGCACAAACTGTGGTGCTCTGCTTGATGAGCAAGCAAAGTTCTGTCCTAACTGTGGCACACGGGTGGCCGTTGATTTTGCTGTTCAGGCTGTGGCAAATCCTGTCAACCCTGCGTCTAAGCCCGCCACGTCCAATGACCTTACTCAACCTTTGTCTAGCGACGAAAGCAAGCAAATGCTTGAGGATAATCGCAAAGCTTTCGCTGCTCAAGAAGCGGTAGACGGGCTGGATGATTCAGGTCTTTTTGTAGATAACACAAGCTTGGATGAGACCTTTTTGACGGCGGATAATGCGCCGACAGAGTATGTACCTGTGGCAGCCAATGCTCCCGTCTCTCCTGTGGTAGCTCGTCAAGCTGCGAATCCGCGTCGTGACCGAAACACGATTATTGCGGCAGTGGCTATAGGTGTGATTGTGCTTGCTACCTGCGCTGTGCTGGCGATTGTATTTTGGCCTAGCGAAAAGTCCGATGGGGGCGTAGTTCAGCCTCCCGTGGAAAAACCTGCTCCTGCTGCACCAAAGACCGATGCTAATGATTCAAAAACTGAGACGCCTGAAATAAAAACTGATACAAAGAAAGACGAGCCTCAGGTGCCCGCCGTCGATTACTACAAGAAACTGAGTGAAATCTATATAAGCATCGGTGGATATGATGATGCAGTTAGGATTTGCTCGAGTGATTTTAACGAAAACTATCTCAAGCCTGACATGAACAAGCGCAATGAGCTTGCAAATTCTGCTGCCACCATTGAGGCAGATTTGATCCAGATGAAAAATGATATAGCGGCATTGGCTGTGCCTAGTGACTCGCCCTATAACGATGATTTTAAGAATATGACTACGCTTGCGGAGGATTTGTACCAGCGTATTCATGTTATAAATCGTGCGTGGTCAAAGGCGAATTCCTACGGTGCCAATTCCAAAGATCACGATGATGAAATTAAAGATGTGCTCAAGTCAGTTTATGACTCTAGTAACAAAAATAAATACTTTGAGGAGTTCAACGCGCTGTATCCCAAGGCGCAACCGACAAAGAAATAAAGAAAGAACCTAGGTAAAAATTTGGCCTGAGTTTAGCGTGAGCTTGGAGTGGGTTTAGAGCGGCCCTAGCGTGTGTAGCCATCGTGAGTACGAGTTGTCTGGAGATTTTTGAGGTATGTTGCGAATTCAGGTGAGGTGTCTGAATTGCCCGAACGCCAAGCCTTGTGGTCGATAATTTTGCTTGGTGTCGTTTGACCTTCTGCAGCAAAATATGCATCGATATAGGCAATGAGCTGGTCAACTGCCACAAGTTGGGCTTCTGGATATTCTTCGCCATGAGTGCTGATGTGTACCATTTCAATGCCAATTGAATACGAATTCATGCCATAGTCTGAAGCCCAAGAACCAATGGGCTGGGCCCCCGCTTTGTCATCACGGCTTTCGTCTGTGGTGCCAAAATGCTCGTTATGTCCTGTGTCGCTAAACCCTGCATGATGCGCAATGCGGTCAAGTGGGACGCATTGGATGATGGAGCCGTCTTTGTTGACAACAAAATGTGCTGCAACGAGGTTGCCACTGGCTGCCCAAGAATTCACGACCCCAGCTGCATCGGTGTCGGTTTCAGTGTCGTGCATCACGATATAGAGTTGGCTGGAGATGGGCTTTGGACCATGGTCAAACGCGCTACGGAAGTCTTCGCTGATGTTGAGTTTTGCACGGAGTTCTGTAGCGCTCGGAACGGCGGGAGAAGGTGCAGTCTGGGCCATGGAGCCCTGTGCTTGCGGTGTGCCGCTTGTAGCTGTTGAGTCATCGGGTGTTTTATGCACGGTGCCGCACCCGATGATAGTGCTGGCAATTGAGATGCTGAGAAGGCAAATAAGGACTGGGTGAAACCAAGAGGTTCTTCTTGTAAAGGGCATGGGCGTACTTTCAGTTGCGGGTTTGCGCTCTGCGATTTTGATGCGTTACCAACTCATCAAAGATTTTAGACCTCGTAGACTACGCCTACAATTGAACATGGTTGCAGCAAGATTGCCCTATTTTAAAATCAACGAAAGGAGATGGCGTGGTTGCGACAAATCTCACGCGGCTTCTCCGGGAATTCGTAAATGTACGCGATGGGCGAGCTAGTTACCAAGTGATTCGTCGCCGCGTGCAGGCTGGCGCGCGAATTGATGGACCCCATCTGTGCTTGTTAATTGTGGCGATGCTGATAGCGTCGGTGGGTCTTAATATGGATTCAACCGAAGCAGTTGTTGGTGCCATGCTTATCTGTCCATTGATGGGTTCAGTTATGGGTTTTGCCTATGCGGTGGCGACCGCTGACTCGCGTATGTTGCGTGAGCTGCTGTTTGGTTTTGTGGTGCAGGTGATTATTTGCCTGATTACGTCAACTTTGTACTTCGTGATCTCTCCTATCTCAAATGAGACTTCTGAGCTGCTGACTAATTCCAATCCAAATATCTGGGATGTGCTGATTGCTTTGGCGGGAGGTTTTGCGGGTGGACTTGGAATTTCGCGCAATCAAGAACCGAGTACGTTGCTTTCGGGTGTGGCTGTAGCGACTGCGCTAATGCCGCCTTTATGTGCTGCTGGCTATGGCATTGCGATGGCAAAGTTCACGCTATTTGCTGGCGCTTTTTATGAGTTTCTGCTGAATGTGGTGTTTATTGCGGTGTCGGCCCAGCTGGTAATGATGTTGTTGAAAGTTCCCCTCAAACGAGATTTAAATGGGGACGAAGCGGTGAGTACTGCAGAGAACGAAGCGGCAATGCACAGGTCAATGGTGTTGCGTCGGCGCGTAGCGATTGGCACGGTAATCTTTCTTATCCCTTGTGTGCTACTGACGGTTCATGCGGTAAATGAGACGATGACACAAAACTCGGGTGAGGCATTTATTGTGCAAGATAGTTATGAGGTAAAACAGACAACGCTGGAGTTGGAGGCCATTTGTCCAGGCTTTGTGTCATATAGGGTTGGTGCGGTTAATGCGTATGACAGCAAATCAGGCGCACTATCTCAGCGTTTGGTTGCGACTCTCAAGACAACGGATGAGTTGGATAGTTTTAAGAAATCTGAGATAAGAGGCTTGGTGCACGTGCATATCAAGCAACTTGATGAGTTGCGATTTGAGGTTGAGGCGAAAGACGGGGAGGCTGCAACTGTTACAGATGCACCCTCAGAGGCTGATGTTGCAAAACCCAATGATGTGGCCTCAGTTCCTTCATCAACAGTCGGCAGCTCAGCCACAAAATGATTCCCAATCTTTTTACAAAATAGGGGTAGTCGGCTGGGCCGGCCACCCCTATTCGCTCTAAATGACGATATGCGCCATTGCCTAGTTTTTAGCAAGTGATGTTTTTGCAGGTAGATTAGCTGAAATACAAGGCAGGCGTTTCCCCGGGTTTTGACGTGCCTTAGGCTGTATGCAAAGCCGCTGGTAGATGGCTGTACTGTGGAGAATATATATCAAATATTAAATAAAAATGACTGCTAAATGGCGCACATCGAACGTTAGAGCGAATAGGGGTCATTAAAGCTCAGGAATGTGGCTTAGTGAGTGAGGCAAAAGAGGACCTAAGTAGGACCGAAGCTGATTTAGATGATAGGGCTGAAACTACTTCTGGTTTGAGTGGCGTGAGTGGAGCAGAATTGGATAGGAAGGTTGAAGCTGTCTTAGATAGAACAGGGTTACCTAAGACAGGCGGTAGCGATGGGAGATGGGCCAAGGATGATCGCTGGCGACAAGACAATTGTCAGCAACAATGGTCGGGTCTTCCTCATCCTCCGGAATCAGCCACACATATTTGAATTCAGCACAAAATGTTTGGCATGTATCCCGCAAATGCCTAGAACCCTTGCCTTCAAGTGGTGCAATAACGTTAGCAAGGTAAATGCCTTGACTCGTCAAATGCTGATGTATTAGTTGTGCGCCTTCAGTCGTTCCAAGAGGACCTAGCGGATGTTTTCCACTAAAGGCATCGTTAACTATTAAGTCAAAACTTCGATTACAGCTCCTCAGCCATACCCAGCCATCATCACAAATGAGCTCGGGTGCGTTATTGGGAAATTCCTCCAGGAGCTCATTAAGAAAAAAATGTTCACGCGCAATCTTGGTAATTGCTGGGTCAATTTCTACAACTACTGTATGCAAACATGGGCAATGCGCAACCAACCATTTGGGAAAGGAGTATCCGCCGCCACCAATAACCACAGCAGTTGGTTTGAGCTCTGAAGAAATCTGGCATGAGCAATCCGAAGGAGACACTTGGTTGAGATAGGGAGAAGAGCAGTGCCCAGAGTTTAAAAGGGACTGACGATCTGCATCATTTTCCGACTGATCTTTACGTTTAGTGACGCATGAGTCCCCAGTTAGATTCAAAATATCGACAATTTCCGCAAAATACTTGTGATAAATGCAAGCTAGCTCCCAGCGCAATTCAGGATCCACATAGCCCACTGACTGGTATTTCCCTCGCACATTTAGCAGGCGCACGGTTGTTCCATCATCATCTTGCGAATCAAATACCAGCGCTGGCCCAAATTTGGTTCGCCACCACAACCAAACCCCACGCTTTTTCAGTAACCATGGCAGACGCAGGATGAATATATCCAACGCGCTCACAACCACAATCAATGCCACAAGCAGCGCCGGCATACAAATTCACCCCCAGAGAAATTGTGAGTATATAAAGATATGCGGTATACTACACGCTTGCAAACACATCGCAAACGCGGTGGTCGCACCCACGGAGGTTAAACATGATACTTGGTATGGGCGTTCCCGAGC
This sequence comes from Olegusella sp., assembly GCF_057238325.1. Taxonomy (NCBI): domain Bacteria; kingdom Bacillati; phylum Actinomycetota; class Coriobacteriia; order Coriobacteriales; family Coriobacteriaceae; genus Olegusella; species Olegusella sp. Next base: position 10,015 of record NZ_DBHHGF010000007.1, read on the forward strand.
TACTTTTGATTCTCATTGTCGCATTGGTTATCTTTGGGCCCAAGAACCTTCCGAAACTTGGTTCTGCACTAGGCAAGACCGTCAAAAATGTCCGCGAGGGCATGGAAGAGGGCGAAAGCTCTGAGGCTGATGCCGAAAAGACTGACGACAAGGATACTAAGGATACCGAGTAAGATATCGGCGGTCAGCCGTCGTGTATGTGCAACTGCTCGGTTGAGGCCGAGCGGCTGCGTTTTGCTCTGTTGAGCTTTATTCCCGTGGTAATCATAAAATATCAGCTAGTACCACCCATTTCGACACATAGAAGGCAGCACATGGCAAAGACTGAGATGACGCTCACCCCCGAGGGCCGCAACAAGCTGGTTGAGGAGCTCGAGTATCGCGAGGGCGACAAGAACACCGAGATCATCGAGGCAATCAAGGAGGCTCGCGCACAGGGAGACCTTTCCGAGAACGCTGAGTATGACGCCGCCAAGGAAGAGCAGGCCAAAAATGCTGCTCGTATCAACGAGATTCGTCAGATTCTTTCGACTGCCCGCGTGGTTGAGATTGGTGCTGGCGAGTTGTCTGTGTCGCTGGGCTGCACGGTTGAGCTCGAGGATTCCAAGGGCAAAAAGACCTCTTTCACCATCGTTGGTACTACCGAGACCAACTCCCTTGAGAATAAGATTTCCAACGAATCCCCTGTTGGTGCAGCTAGTATGGGTCACCTTGTGGGTGACAAGATTAGCTATGTTACCCCCTCCGGTAAGACACGTGATCTTACCATTACCAACATTAGTCGCTAACACATCGACGCATCTTCACGCGCTGGCAGCTCATAGACCTGGGCTGACAGCGCGTTATATACTGCATTAAAGGTAAAGCCAAGGCCTTTGACCTGCATAAATACCACGCAGGTGGGCCTTTATTTTTACGAGAGGAACGCTCACATGGCAGAGCAGGACGCCACCACCGAACAGGCCGCCCCATCCGTAAACGACGAGAGAGCTCAACGCCGCGCACGACGTCAGGCTCTTCTTGATCAGGGTATCAATCCTTATCCTATTCAAAGTCATATCACTGCACATGCTGCTGAGCTTGAGGAGCGTTACGTCGACCTTGAAGATGGTAGCGATACGGATGACGTTGTAACCCTTGGCGGTCGCGTTCGAGCAAAGCGTGGACAAGGTAAAGTTTCCTTCATCGTGATTGAGGATTGCACTGGTCAAATGCAGCTATTTTGCCGCATTAATGTGCTAGGCGAGGATAAGTGGGGCATCCTTGACATGCTCGACTTAGGCGATGTAATCGAGGCTACTGGCACCGTTGTGCGTACCCGTCGTGGTCAGCTCTCTGTCTCGCCGACCAACATCACGATTCTTTCCAAGGCTTGCCGTCCGTTGCCCGAGAAGTTCCACGGTCTTACTGACAAAGAAGTTCGCTATCGTCAGCGCTATGTAGACCTTATCATGAACCCCGGGGTAAAGGATGTTTTTGTCAAGCGTTCGCGCATCCTGTCTGCCTTCCGCAGCTATATGTTGGAGCAGGGCTATCTTGAGGTTGAGACTCCCATCTTGCAGGAAACCCTCGGCGGCGCTAACGCTCGTCCTTTTACCACACATTTCAATGCGCTTGATCAGGAAGTCTACCTGCGCATTGCTACCGAGCTCCACCTCAAGCGCCTCATTGTAGGTGGTATGGAGCGCGTCTGGGAGATGGGTCGCCAGTTCCGCAATGAAGGCATGGACCTCACCCACAACCCTGAGTTCACCAGTATGGAGGCCTACTGCGCTTATAGCGATCTTGAGGGGATGAAGCGTCTCGCGGAAGGCTTCATTAAGGCGGGCAACGCCGCTGTCAACGAGAGTGAGCAAATTCCCTACGGTGATTACACCATCGATCTTTCAGGTGAGTGGCGATCTGCTCCCATGAATGAACTTGTCTCCGAACGCGTGGGCGAGCAGGTCAGCATTGACACACCCATTGAACACTTGCGTGAGCTTCTTGAGAAAAATAGTCTCGAATGGGAGCCAAACTGGGGTGCCGGTAAGCTCATCTTTACTCTTTATGATGAGCTCTGCGAAAGCCAGATTGTCAATCCAACCTTTGTCTGTGATTATCCCGTTGAGGTCTCACCGCTGGCAAAGCGCAAAGATGATGATCCGCGTTTGACCGACCGTTTTGAGCTGGTGATTGCTGGTCACGAGTATGCCAACGCTTTCTCCGAGCTCAATGACCCCATTGATCAGGAAAGTCGCTTCCAGGCGCAGGTGGCGGCAAAAGCCGCGGGTGATGATGAGGCCATGGAGTACGATTACGACTACGTGCGTGCGCTCGAGTATGGCATGCCCCCTGCGGGTGGTATTGGCATTGGTATCGACCGTACGGTTATGCTTTTGACCAATCAGCCTTCGATTCGTGACGTGCTTCTCTTCCCGCATATGAAGCCAGAGAATCGTTAAATTGCCGCAACAGCGCAGCACAGTAGCCTTGTCTGCTCTGCGCTCGCGTTTATACTTAAGCAAAACTAGGAACCTTGTAGCTACCACAAAACGTTAGCTGCAGGGTTCCAAAGTAAAAGGGGGAAGTATGGCAGACAAACTTGAGAGCGGACTGACTCGCGAGCAGGCGTTTGACCTGCTTAAGCAGTACAACGAAGATGAATATCATATTTTGCATGGCCAGCAGGTCGAGGCCCTGATGCGCTATTACGCCGAGAAGTACGATCCTGAAAATGTTGATTTCTGGGGTCAGGTTGGTTTGCTTCATGACCTTGATTGGGAGAAGTGGCAAGACGATATGCTCCACACAATCAAGACGGCCGAGTTGCTTGCCGAGGCCGGTGCTAATCCCGCGTTAGCGCACTCTATTCAGACTCACAACTATGACATTAATCCTGAGTTGCCCGCACCCGAGCTCAAAATGGAACGGGTGCTCTACGCAGTTGACGAGCTAAGCGGTTTGATTAATGCGTGTATCCGCATGCGTCCTTCGGGTTCTGTGACTGATTTTGAAGTGAAGAGTCTCAAGAAGAAATTTAAGAACAAAAAGTTTGCCGCTGGTTGCGATCGTGATGTTATCGCATACGGTGCCGAGCTCAACGACATTACACTCGATGAGCTGTTTGCCAGCGTCATTGCAGCCGAGCAGGAGCTTGTAGAAACTAGCGAGGCCTTTAACTAGGCAGCCAGAATGCACGTATATGGTTGCTAGTATGTGCTGCGTTGCTTTACTACGAAGCGGAATTAAAGACGGACGTCAGGGATGGCGCCCGTCTTTTTGATACAAAGTGCAGAGCAGTGTTTATTCAGCTGCTTATGTGGGTAAACGTGAACAGACTACCAGTAAGAAGCTGACGCTACCATCACGGCAGCATGGCGTTGCGAATGGCGGCGCAGAAGGGCAGTGTGAGCATGTTCGAAAAATTTACCGATCGAGCTCGGAAAGTTATGAGCCTCGCCCAAGACGAAGCTCAACGTCTGGGCAAAATGTATGTTGGCACGGAGCATTTGCTGCTCGCGCTGATTAAAGAGGGCGATGGCATTGCGGCCAAGGCTCTTGCGTCACTAGATGTGACCTATGAGGAAACTTTGGCAACTATTCGTCAGATTTCTAGCGAGGATTTGCAGCCAGGTTCCGGTGGACACATTCCCTTTACCCCGCGTGCCAAGCGCGTGCTAGAAAATGCCTATCGCGAAACCATGGCACACGGACAGACGTATATTGCAACTGAGCATCTCTTGCTGGGTATCGTGAGCGAGGGTGACGGTATTGCGATGATCGCGTTGGGTCGTATGGGTATTTCGGCTGATGCTGTGCGCAATGCAGTGGCAGAGCTCGTTAACAAAGACAAACCTCACGAGTCGCATCATCAGTCTGCTCCCGTGAGTTTTGGACAAATGTTTGCAGGTCAGCGTTCCGATGAGGACGACGATGATTCACTGCTGGAGCGCTTTGGTCGCAATCTTACCAAGCTCGCTGCAGAAGGCAAGCTTGATCCCGTGATTGGTCGCGATCGCGAGACCGAGCGTGTGATGCAGGTACTAGCTCGTCGTCAAAAGAATAATCCTCTTATTTTGGGTGACCCTGGTGTTGGCAAGACTGCTGTCGTTGAAGGTTTAGCTCAGTTAGTTGCTGCGGGCAACGTGCCTGATATTTTGCGTGGCAAGCAAATCTGGACACTTGATATGGCGGCCATGGTTGCAGGCTCAAAATACCGCGGTGAGTTTGAAGATCGCCTCAAGAAGGTCATTGCTGAGGTGGAGTCTTCCGATGATGTAATCTTGTTTATTGATGAGATTCACACAGTGCTGGGCGCTGGTTCAGCTGAGGGATCGATGGATGCAGCGTCCATCATGAAACCGCCTCTGTCACGTGGCGAAATTCAGGTTATTGGTGCCACCACTGCGGAGGAATACCGCAAGCACATTGAGAAGGACTCTGCTTTTGAACGTCGCTTCCAGCCTGTCTACATTGGTGAGCCGAGTATTGCTGATACGTTGGAGATCCTTTCTGGTCTGCGCAGCAGTTATGAAAAACATCATCACGTGCGCTATACGGAGAGTGCCCTCAAAGCTGCGGTAACCTTGTCCGATCGTTATATCCAAGATCGTTTTTTGCCAGACAAGGCGATTGATGTTATTGACGAGGCGGGAGCTCGTACTCGTGTTCACAAGATGTCGTTACCGCCCGAGCTTGCGCGCGTTGATGAAGAGCTAACGCAGCTTGCCGCAAAAAAAGATGAGGCAGCAGATGCGCAGGAGTACGAGGAGGCTGCTCGTCTGCGTGATGAAGAAAAAAGTCTCACTGCCAAGCGCGATCAGCTTGAGGAAGAGTGGCGTGCAAAGCAAGCACTCAATGTGGTGACGGTGGACGAGCAAGCCATCGCTGATGTCGTATCGGATATCACGGGTGTGCCTGTATCCAATCTCACTGAGGCAGAAGCCGCAAAGCTCTTGCGTTGTGAGGATGCCTTGCATCAACGCGTTATTGGTCAGGACGAGGCAATTAGTGCTGTGAGTCGCGCGATTCGTCGTTCACGCTCGCCGCTCAAGGATCCCCGCAGGCCTGGCGGTTCGTTCATCTTCCTTGGCCCTTCGGGTGTAGGTAAGACTGAGTTGGCAAAATCACTCGCCGAGTTTCTCTTTGGCAGCGAAGATGCGCTGATTTCCTTTGACATGAGCGAGTTTATGGAGAAGCATACAGTTTCCAAGTTGGTTGGTGCTCCTCCTGGATATGTAGGCTATGACGAAGGTGGCGAGCTTACCAAAGCAGTGCGCCGTCGTCCATATTCGGTTGTGCTTTTCGATGAGATTGAAAAAGCCCATCCTGACGTCTTTAATGTTTTGCTTCAAATCCTTGATGAAGGTCGTCTAACCGATGGACAAGGGCGTCACGTAGACTTTTCCAATACTGTTATCATCATGACCTCTAACATTGGCGCACGCGAGATTGCTCATACGTCTCCAATGGGCTTTACGAGCCAAGGTGACGATGGACTGTCAGATAAAGAAATTCGCAGCCGCGTGGAAGGTGAGCTCAAGAAGCTTTTCCGTCCTGAATTCCTCAATCGCGTTGACGAAATTGTGGTCTTCAAATCGCTCACGAGCGAGCAATTACGTCAGATTGTTGAGTTGATGGTTGGTGATTTGCGCAGGCGTCTGGTGGGACAGGGTATGTCCATTGAGCTGAGCGATGCAGCGGCTGATTTTGTAGCAGCTAAGGGTACGGACAAGATTTATGGTGCTCGTCCTCTACGTCGTGCGATTCAGACGCTCATCGAAGATCCTTTGGCTGAGGCTTTGCTACAGGGCAATTATGGCGCAGGCGACATTATTTGCGTCGATACTGCCGAGGTTGACGGCGAAGAGAAAGTGGTCTTTTCTAAGCGTCAGGGGGAGATTCCTAAGTTTGAAGAAAGAGTCCACCTAGACGCGCCGCGCGCCCGTGAACGCTGGAATTTAGGCGCGGGCAGTGATGCTGCGAGTCGTACACCTGTAAACGGAGGTAGCCTCGAAGGTTCGGCTGGGTAAGTACTTTTGTGTAAAGCAAAACTAGGGACCTTGGTTTTGCCAGGTCCCTTTTTTGTGGCATGTCATGTATCTGGACAAATCGGCATACGAGAAAACGTGGTATCGACCTGCTTCCATGCCACTCCGTCTGCCAAACGTCACAAACTGTTTCAATTAACATCGTTGCGCTTGCCAAAGACCACGCATTCTTTCAAGCAGCGCAGTTCTGCTTATCAAGTGCTCATCATCCCCATGCGAAAAGGGTTCCTAATTCATCATCTCGTCTGAAAAGGGTTCCTAAAGCATCACAGACGAAAAAATTACCTGCGCATTTGTAGCCCTAAAAGAGAATTAGGAACCCTTTTCGTTATCTGAGAAGAATTAGGAACCTTTTTTGAGTGGAAGACCCCGCAACGATGACCCCTCTTCGCTCTCACGTACGATATACGCCAATTCATAGGTAGTTTTGTTTAATTATTACTACATTTCTTTTGATGTCAGCCCAACTACCAGTGCTTTTATGAATACAAAAAGTCAGGACAAAACCCGGGAAAACACCTGTCTTAAAAATCAGTGCATCTACCAGCATAAATGCTGCAATACAAATTTCAACGAATGGCGCATATCGTGCGTGAGAGCGAAGAGGGGTACAAGAAGGTTAAATGCCACAAGCCACAGATTGTTTCATGCGTCCTTTAGGTTTGTTTGGCACTTGGGGATGATTCAACGCGTTCCTGCTTGTCAAACGTCAAAATTTGAATAGATTTCGATAGATGGTTCATGTTTCGAACTTCGAGAAAAAATGACCTGCCCATTTACGCTTACTTACCTCGAAACTTGAACCATTTGTGGTTTGCGTTCTACTTATACTCGATGGGCAGGGTTCCCAAGCACAAGCGACGGCGTGGGCGGCTCTCAATACCTCCCTTATGCAGTAACCAACAGGTCTCCAAGCGCAAGCGATGGCATGGGCGACTCTTTCTGTAACCGCACGATCTGCGTGCATGAATTGCGTGGGGAAGGCTCCGGCACAAGGACGGCCGCCCTCACACCTTCATGACGGATTGTTCGCGGATCAGCTTCACCTGGCGACGATCCCTCTTGAGGGTACGGCTCGCCTCTCTCAGCTGGTCGCGAACCGTGTCGGGGGCCGTGCCGCCATACGTGGTGCGAGCGGAGACGATCCCTTCGGGATCCAACTCGCCCACAATGTCGTTGCCAAAGAGCGGCGAGGCCGTGCGAAACTCTTCGAGGGTGAGGTCTTCGAGGGCCTTCCCGCTCTTTTCACAATACAGAACGAGCTGGCCAACGACCTCGTGGGCCTTTCGGAAGGGCATGCCGCGCTTCGCCAGGTAGTCGGCAACGTCGGTCGCGGCGGTGAAGCCAAGCCCGGCCTCCGTGCGCATGGCGTCGGCATGGACCTCCCATGTGTCGATCATGCCCTCGACGCAGATCATGCAGTCGCGCAGCGTGTCGGCGGCATCGATGGCGCCCTCCTTGCACTCCTGCAGATCCTTGTTGTATGCAAGCGGCAAGGCCTTCATGGTGACGAGAAGGCCCACCAGGTCGCCCACGACTCGACCCATCTTTCCTCGCGTGAGCTCGGCAAAGTCCGGGTTCTTCTTCTGTGGCATGATCGAGCTGCCGGTGGAATAGGAGTCCGAGAGGGTGATGAAGCCAAACTCCGTGGTGCCCCAGACCACGATTTCCTCGCACAAACGGGAGAGGTGCATCATCGAGACCGAGCAGGCGTACTCAAGGTCAAGGAGGAAGTCGCGATCGGAGACGGCATCCATTGAGTTGGGGATCGGATGGTCGAAGCCAAGAAGCTCGCTCGTGCGATGCCGATCGAGCGGATAGGTGGTGCCGGCGAGCGCGGCGGCACCCAGCGGATTGGCATCCGCAGCGACGAAGGCATTGTGGAGGCGCTTGAAATCGCGCGTGAACATCCAGAAGTATGCGAGCAGGTGGTGCGAGAAGAGCACTGGCTGGGCGTGCTGCATGTGGGTGTAGCCCGGCATGACAACACCCATGTTCTTGCGTGCGGCACGCGTGACCACGCGGCGCAGCGAGAAGTTTTCGGCCATAAGGTCGACGAGCAGGTTCTTTGCGAGCAGACGGGTGTCGGCAGCGACCTGGTCGTTGCGTGAGCGACCGGTGTGGAGACGCGCGCCCGCGATGCCAACGTCCTCGATCAGCTCGCCCTCGACAGCCATGTGGATGTCTTCGTCCTCCGCTCCGTAGCGAAAGCGCTTCTGCCTGATCTGGTTTTCTATCTCAAGCAGACCCACCTCGATGCGCTCGAAGTCTCCACGACTGATGATACCCCGCTCAGAGAGCATGCGGGCATGGGCGATCGACCCATGGATGTCCTCGCGATACATGCGTTTGTCGATGGGCAGGGACGCACCGAATCGCATCGTGAACTCGTCGACGCTCTGCTCGAACCTGCCTGACCACAGTGCCATGTGCTCTCCTCGTCCAAACATTCCTGAAGCCGAGGGACAGCCCCTGTGAGAGCTGTCCGAAAGCGTCTGTCCATTCTATCCTAGAACTGTTCAAAGTCGTGTCCCTCGGCGGCGCGGCGCGCACCCGGCCCCTGCTTCCTGGACCACGTCTTGCTCTGAAGGCTGTGAAGCTCAATGAAGCCATGGGAGCTGGCGCGGTCGAAGGTATCGCCCTCGCTGTAGGTAGCCAGACCATAGTCGTAGATGGCGTAATCGCTCCTGCGGCCAACGACGGTGAGGCTGCCCTTGTACAGCTTGGCGCGAACCTCGCCCGTCACGAATTCCTGCGTGGACTCCACGAAGGCGTCGAGGGCCTCCTTGAGCTGCGAGAACCACAGGCCGTCGTAGACGAGCGTGGCCCAGCGCTGGTCGATCTGATGCTTGAAGTGCTGGGTGTCGCGGTCGAGGCAGAGCTGCTCAAGGGCCTGATGCACCCTTATGAGGGCAAGCGACGCGGGGCACTCGTAGCACTCGTGGCTCTTGATGCCGACGAGGCGATTCTCGACCATGTCGATGCGGCCAAAGCCATGCTTGCCGCAGATCTCGTTTACCTTGATGATGAGCGGCAGGTACTTCATCCTCTCGCCGTTGACGGAAACGGGCACACCCCTCTCGAAGCCGATGGTGAGATACTTGGGCTCGTCGGGGGCGTCCTTGGGATCGACCGTCATGGTCCAGATGTCTGCAGGAGGCTCGTTCCACGGGTCCTCAAGCACTCCGCACTCGATGGCACGCCCCCAGAGGTTGTCATCGATGGAGTAGGGCTTGGCGGCAGTGGTGGGAACAGGGACGTTGTGCTCGGAGGCCCACGCCATCTCCTGCTCGCGCGTCAGCAGGTCCCACTCGCGGACGGGGGCGATGATCTCGATCTCGGGGTCGAGGGCGTGGATGCAGGTTTCGAAGCGCACCTGGTCGTTGCCCTTGCCCGTACAGCCATGGGCGATGTAGCGTGCGCCATGCTTGTGCGCATAATCGACGAGGTACTTGGCGATCATGGGGCGAGACAGCGCGGAGAGCAACGGGTAGGTGTTCTCGTACAGGGCGTTGGCCTGGACGGCCTTCTTGAGGATGCGGCTGGCATAGGGTTTGCGCAGGTCGACAGCATCAGAGTAGATCGCGTCCATGTCGAGGGCCTTCTGCTTGACCCACTCGAGGTCCTCTGCGTCTTGGCCGACGTTCGCGCAGATGGCGATGACGTCGAGGTCCCTCTCCAACTGGAGCCACTTGACCATAACCGACGTGTCGAGGCCGCCCGAATATGCGAGGACGACCCTTTCCTTGGTGGAAGCTGCTGCTGCACTCATGCTCTTCTCCCCTCACACGAGTTGGTAGACGGAGTCACTGCCGCATCCGCGGCAAGAAAAAGCCCGGTCATGCCGGGCGTCGACTGGCTTGATTTCCTGTGGCTCTCTCTTAGCTAACCAGAAGGTACGCACGGCATGCGGGCGAGGTACGTCGATTCTGGCGTCGGAGGCCGAGCATAGCTACGACGATGCTTCCCCTCATGTCTGCCCCCTCCCTACGTGTGTGGCGACTGTGCCGTCCTAGTGTATTGGTATGAGACTTTACCTCTGACGTATGCACTCTCGCGGATATTACTTCTTTTGGAAACAAAAACGCTGTATCTGGGGAGCGGGAAAACTCGATGTGGGGAGATTGTGTGCATGAGGCCGCGTGATGTCTCGCGTAAGGCTCCGGCTGGTTCCATCGGACATCTCTCTCCAATGAACTCAAAGCGCACAGTGCTAGTGCTAGGTTCCGGCTGGTTCCATCGAACATCTCTCCAGAGATGGGCGGGGCGTCGCCTGGTCAATTTTGTGCCAAAAGAGAATCAGGAACCCAATTCAGTAGCCCTAAAAGAGAATGAGGAACCCTTTCGTATGGGATAACCGTTCCTGCTGCTTATCAAAAGCCAAAATTTAGATAAATTTCGATAGATGGTTCATCTTTCTGCTTCTTCTTCCCTAGATGGTTCATGTTTCGAACTTCGAGAAAATCTGACCTGATTTGCAATTTCAAGGATGCTTTTTGAACCCTTAGTAATGAGAGTACTTTTGAACCCTTTAGTGATGAGAGTGCTGTGATGTATACGTTTACAAGCAAAAACCCTGCGAATAATGGGGAATTTAGACGCAGGGCTTTTATATATACGCAGTGTTAGGATGCGCTGGTTTAGCGGGAAGATTGACCAATCATCCACAGGTTCTTGGAGATGGTAGCGACATACTCGTCCATTGCATTAGAGACCAGTACGTTACCCTCCTCTTCTGCAGTGGTCTTAACATCCATAACATCTGCGAGAATTGTCTGATAGTCAGCCTTAACGGTCTCGAATGCTTCGGGAACGCTAATGAAATCAGACTCGCGCTCAACAATGTGTGAAGCGTCGAGAAACTCGCTCATGGTTGAAAGAGGCTTGCCGCCATTCATCAAAATGGTTTCAGCGACCTCATCAACTGCTTCATTTGCCTGATCGTAATACTCCTCAAGTTTGGCATGGACTTGGAAGAAGGCGTGACCCTTTACGTACCAGTGGAGATTTTGAATCTTGCGATGCGCAACTGCCCAATCAGCAAGAAGAGTATTAAGTTTGTCGTTCAGCATGATGATTCCTTTCTTGCAGCTCAATGGCACGTTTAGTGCTTATGAACGGCTGCTTCTCTGTTGTTCTTTGGCGAGACAAGAGGTGCAAATACCGCGGAGTGTCAACTCAAATGAACTCAACTGACCCGGGAGATTTTTTGCCAACAGACTCTGAATCTCCTCCACGTGAGGGGAGTTCACGTCAAAAATCTTCCCGCAGCGAACACAGGTAAAGTGTTGATGAGCAGTGGTATGCCCATCAAAGTGGGTACTCCCATCACTTACATTCACCGTACAAATATCGCCGTTTTCCGCAAGTTGCACGAGGTTACGATAGACTGTTCCGAGACTAATATTGGGAAACTCAGCCTGTACCCCCTGGTACACATCCTGCGCAGTTGGATGATCGTGGCTCTTTATCACAAAAGCTCGAATTGCCTCACGCTGCTTGCTATATCTCATCTCAACTCCTCTCCGATAATAAGTAGTAACAGTTACTGATAAGTGTTATACCCCGAATAGAGGAGAAGATTAATAGGAAGCGTTCTCACTATAGTTTCTCCATAAATAGGAATGTTTACTGTTTATATCTGGGTTGAGATAGAGAAGATATCTGGGTTGAGATGAAGAAGAAAAAATACCGTGACAAGAAAACGAGAAAGAGGAGGAGAAACGAGAAAGACGAGGAGAATACTGTTAGAGACGCGCGACCGCCTTATACTGGTAAGGGTAAGGGTACAGGACAGAATCGACGCAGCCCGTCTTCGCATATGGAGGTAATGCATGGACATACTCGCGCCAGCTGATAACGAAAAAACTACCGCCGAGCGTTTTGAGGAAGCAATACGCCAAGCTGCTCCTGGCACAGCTCTTCGCCATGCGCTTGACATGATTATTGCCGCTCATCTTGGTGCACTTATCTGTATCGGTGACGTGGAAAATGTTATCGCTGCTGGCGATGATGGCTTTAAACTTGATATCTCGTTTACGGCAAACCGTCTCTTTGAACTCTCAAAGATGGACGGCGCCATCGTAGTGGACAAGGATCTCACAAGGATTTTGCGTGCCAATTATCACCTCAATCCCGATCCGTCTCTCCCAACATCCGAGACAGGCATGCGTCACCGCACGGCCGCGCGTATGAGCTTATTGACCAAGGCGCTGGTGATTTCTGTGTCTCAGCGTCGTCAGGTTGTCAACTTTTTTATCGATGGCCGCGGCACTCAAATGCGCACTGTTCCCGAGTTGATGGGTATGGTCAACCAGCTGCTGGTTTCGATGCAAAATACTCGTATGCAGCTTGATCATGGTCTGCTTCGCCTGACAACGCTTGAGCTTGATGATTACGTCACGATACGTGATGTTACTGACGTTCTCTACCTCTTTGAAGTGCTGATGACCGAGTCGCAGGAACTTAGCGGTGTGATCATGGAGCTTGGCTCGGAGGGACGCACCATTGCGATGCAGCGTGACGAGTTTGTGGGCGACATGGACGAGACGTACACGCTGATGATTCGTGACTATGCAGCTGATTCTACTGAGGAAAACGCCCGCGCAATACGTCGCGCTTTCCATGAGATGCGCAATGGAGAAATGCGTTCTGCAAAGACAGTCGCCGCGGCTTTGGGCTTTGAAGATCGTAGCGAAGATTCACCGCTTACGCCTTTGGGCCTGCGCACACTGAGTAATGTTTCGGTTGTGCGTGATGGGGTAGCTGACAAGCTGGTCAATGAGTATGGATCACTGCGTCGCTTGATTGACGCTATTGCAGCGCATCCCGAACATGTTGGTGATTTGGGTGTTCGCAATCCTAATATCTTGCTTGATACGCTGCAGCGTATGCAAGGGAACCGTGTATGAGTTACTGCGATGAGCTTTGCCGTCAGGACGTGCAGGTCGCAAACGCTGCACAGGCGCAGTGCCAAGGCGATTGCAACGCTGATAGGTCTACCTGTGCAATCATCGTTGCGGGAGGTCTAGGTCAGCGCTTTGGTAACCCTGCAGGCAAGCAGTACGTATCGCTGGCTGGTATGCCCGTCTTGTGTTGGTCGGTCCTTGCGGCTGACCGCGCCGCTTCGGTACGCGCACTTGTTGTTGTGGTACCCGAAGGATATATTACACAGACCCAACAGCTCATCGAAGATACGCTGACTCTCATCCATCCCATTTGCTATGTCGCGGGCGGGGCGACTCGTCAGGAGTCGGTTACACATGGCCTGAGCCGTGTTCCTACTAATTGCAAACTGATTGCAGTGCATGATGGGGCACGACCACTTGCGCGGCCTGAGGCATTCGAGGCCTGCATTGACCAGCTGCAGCGAGATGCTACGCTTGCTGGTGCGATTGCTGCCAGCCCTTCAATTGATACGCTCAAGCTTGTGGAGGGAACAACGGTTATCTCGACTCCTGACAGAAGCTTTTATTGGTGCGCTCAAACGCCTCAAATTTTTCATCGGACTGCTCTGCTTGAGGCATATCGCTTGGCAGCACAGGAGGGATTTGTAGGCACCGATGACGCATCCCTTGTTGAGCGACAAGGTGGGCGTGTTGCGTGTGTAAACTGCGGAAATAACAACCTCAAAGTGACGCTTCCCGAAGATGCGCTTTTGGCAGAGGCACTACTTGAGCAGCGCTTGTCACAAGAAGGTTGTGGCTTTTAAGGGAATCGGGCTGGCTTGACGTCGGCTTTGAAAGGACAGTATATGCGTATTGGACATGGCTTTGATGTGCATGCTTTTGCTGATGCTGCGGCAGGACGTCCCTGTATTTTGGGTGGCGTTACAGTGGAGTCTGACCGTGGACTTGCAGGACACTCAGATGCCGATGTATTAACGCATGCCCTGATGGATGCCCTGCTTGGCGCTGCTCGCATCGAGGGCGCCGGCGATATTGGACAGATGTTTCCCGATAACGACCCTGCATATAAAGATGCAGACTCGATTGTGCTGCTCCAACGCGTATGCGCTCTGCTTTGCGACAATGGCTGGCAGATTATGGACGCAGACTGTACGGTTGCTGCCCAAGCGCCGCGCCTGGCGCCTTATCGTCAGACGATGCGCGAACGTCTAGCTACTGCGATGCATCTGGATTTGCAGCAGGTAGGCGTCAAGGCTACCACGACCGAGCACCTGGGTTTTGTGGGCCGAGGTGAAGGAATTGCCGCATGGGCTGTGGTTTTGCTTGAAGAAAAGCAGGTCTTGAATCCGCCTGTTACACAGGCGCGTTAAAATCAGCACACACGACTACTATCGAGGAGTTTTTATGCTCGTCTACAACAGCCAAAATCACCGTAAAGAAGGACTCAAGACTATCGAGCCTGGCAAGCTGCGCATGTATGTTTGTGGTCCTACTGTCTACGATCAGATTCATATTGGTAATGGCCGCACATTTCTTGCTTTTGACGTGATTCGTCGCTATCTCACCTACAAAGGCTACGAAGTTACTTTTGCGCAGAATCTTACTGATGTGGATGACAAGATTATTAATCGGGCAAATGAGCAGGGCCGCACTGCTGCTGAGGTTGCTGAGGAATATTCTTGCGCCTTTATCGAGCAGATGCATCGTTTAGGCGTGCTCGATCCGGATATTCGTCCCCGTGCAACGCGTGAGGTTGCCGCCATGCAGGACATGATTTCAACCTTGATCGAAGGCGGTCATGCCTACGCGGTCGAATCGGGAGATGTGTATTTCTCTGTACGAAGTGACGATCGCTATGGCGTTGTATCTGGTCGCAACATCGATCAACTGCAGGTGGGAGCGCGTGTCGAGGAAAATACCGACAAGCGTGATCCTTTGGATTTTGCACTGTGGAAAGCCGCAAAACCGGGTGAGCCCTCATGGCCATCGCCTTGGGGTGAGGGTCGTCCAGGTTGGCATACCGAATGCTGTGCAATGATTCATCATTACTTGGGCACGCCTATCGATATTCACGGTGGCGGTGCAGACCTCGTGTTCCCGCATCACGAAAACGAGACTGCTCAGGCGTATTGCGCTTGGGGTCAACCCTTGGCAAATACTTGGATGCATACGGGCATGCTGCGCGTTGAGGGCGAAAAAATGTCCAAGAGCTTGGGCAATTTCTACACGCTCAAGGAAGTTTTGGACAAGTATCCCGCAGGCGCAGTGCGTCTATTGATGTTGCAAACTCACTACCGCTCGCCGTTGGACTTTTCTTTTGAGCGCTTGGATGGTGCTGTAGGTACGCTTGAGCGCTTGCAGACTTGCGTTAAAAATCTACGTTGGGCAGCACAGAATGCTCCTCAGGATGGTACGTTGACCCAGCAAGATCGCGCTCTTGGTGCTGCTATTGATGAGGCTCATGGCGAATTTGTCACCCAAATGGATGATGACTTTAACACTGCTGGTGGTTTAGCGGCAATCTTTGCGCTGGTTACAGCCGCAAATAGCTATCTTGATGCTGCGGGTGCTGAGATTTCGACTGCACTGGCGCTGCGTGCTTCCGATGCCATTATCGAGCTTGCCGAGGTGTTGGGTATCGAGCTTTCCCGCGATGAAGAAGAGCTACCTGCAGGTCTCATCGATCTTGCACGTGAGCAGGCGGGCTATGTTGGTGATTCTGCGACTGAGGCAGCTGAAGCGCTGCTGGCTGCTCGCCAAGTTGCACGTGCTCAGAAAAACTGGGGTACCGCTGATGCTATTCGCGATGGTATTGCCGCGCTCGGACTAGCAGTTGAAGACACAGCAGCTGGCGCTCGTCTTCGCACAAAGAATTAATCGACTCTCTGGCGTTATACGCTTAGAGGTGGGGTGTAGATTTTGAATAACAAGCAGCCAAGAAAAGCCGCTGGTCATAGCTCGTCTCGTCCGAACAAGCAGAACGATTCGCGGCGTGGCAATATGCGCAATGCTAGTGGCAGACGTCCCAATGAGCATCGTGGTGACAATCGTCATGCAAGTGCGCGCCGCCCTAGTGAGCGTCGTTCAGGTGCAGACTATATCGAGGGCCGTCGTGCTTGCGCTGAAGCGCTTGAAGCGGGGGTTCCTCTGAAACGGGCGTTGGTTGCTACAGGCGATGCGTCATTAGGAAGTCTTGTCAAGCGATTGTCGGCTGCAGGCATTCCTGTTGAGGAAGTCTCGCGCGACCGCCTGGATGTGGTGTCATCACATGGTGCACATCAGGGCATCGCTTGTCAGGTGGCGCCTTATCGTTATGCCTCATTGTCCGATGTGATTGAACGCGCAGGCGATGGGGACGCTCTTATCGTGGTGCTAGATCATGTCACTGACCAGGGAAATCTTGGCGCTATTGTCCGATCTGCCGAAGTGGTGGGAGCTGCTGGTGTCATCATCCCTAAGGTGCGCGCGGCTGGTGTAGGTGTTGGTGCATATAAAACCTCTGCTGGTGCTGTTATGCATATTCCCGTAGTACAGGTAGCCAATCTGCCTGCAGTGCTCGATAAACTTAAAGAAGTGGGTTTTTGGGCCTGTGCTGCAACCGAACATGCTGAGGATAGTGTGTGGTCGGCTCCTATGGGAGGACGTCTTGCGTTAGTTATGGGATCTGAGGGCAACGGTGTATCCCGTCTCGTGATGGAGCACTGTGATTTTGGCTGCAAATTGCCTCAGCGTGGACATATTGAGTCGCTTAACGTAGCGCAGGCAGCAACTGTGATGTGCTACGAGTGGCTTCGCCGTGTTTCGGAGGCTGAGTAGCGTGGCAAGAAAAGCCCTGCTTGTTGTTGATGGCTACAACGTGTTACGTGCAACTCCCCGCTACGAAGATTTGATAGATGAGGATGACCATCCTGTATACATGTCTGCTGGCGGTAGCGGGCGTGCGTCGGGTGGCGGCTCGATTGACATCGACCCTTTTGAGCGTGCACGTGAAGCTTTGCTTGCCGATGTTGCTGCGTATGCACAGGGTAGCTACGAGGCTGTGATTGTGTATGACGGTGCGCAAAATCTCTCACCCGAACGCCCCATAATGAAGGCTGCTGGTATCAAAATTGTATTTTCCGAGCAAGGTGAAAGTGCTGATTCGGTTATCGAGCGCTATTGCTCACAGGCGCGTCGGGCGGGCAGAGATGTGGCGCTGGTGACTTCCGATAGAGCAATTCGTTCGACGGCTGGGCTAGGGCCCTATGCATCGTCAGTTACCAAGATTTCGAGCGCTCTGCTTGTACAAGAAATGGAACGCGTTGATCATGAAGTTGCGCGTGAACTCGACGCGCGTACGCACGCTCGTATGACTGTTGAAGACCGCTTGGACCCTGAAACGCGTGCCAAACTTAATGCCTTACTCGGTCGCGAGTAGTGTTGTCGCCACTGCTTTCGTGGTTTCCAGGCGCAGTAGTCGTAGGCGGTTCAATAGCGTCGCACGTTCCCGCAAACGGTTCGAAGTGCTGCAATTTTCACAAACGGTTCAATACCGTCGCTCTGCTTCCACAAAAGCACTGCTCACTTTTTTGCTGCGGGTGCTTATTGAACCCTCTGCGAATAAAAGGATGCATTGTGAACCCGTTGTCTTCCATTTAATGCAGACGGTTCAAAAGCGTACCAAGTGCGCGGGAAAAGGCCAGGTAAAAATTGGCGCAAGGGCGCTTTATGAACCCGATGTGGGAAAAGGGTGCATTGTGAACCCGATGCAAGCAAAAGGGTGCTTATTGAACCGTCTGCGAGGAGGGCACAGGCAAAAGGATGCATATTGAACCGCCTGCGGTATGGATTGCCTACTAGGGCACCGTACCAAAAGCGCTATGCCACAATAAGTTGAGCACCTCCATTTTCAGCTGCAGCAGCAATGAGGTCAGCAGGGTCTGCTTCCGTAACGATAGCATCGACATCGCTGACATCTCCAAAACGTAGTAGCCCTGTTGCACCGAGCTTGCTGGAGTCCATCAAAATATAGGTCTTGTCTGCACAGTGGCAGAACGCCTCCTTGAGGGCGGCCATTGCTTGGTTGTTTGTCATAAACCCACGTTGGGGAACAAAGGAAGTAGGACACACAAAAGCAATATCGGGGCGTAGCGAATCGAGCGAGCGTAAAGTAAGAGGGCCGCTGACGTAGCGGTGCCCTTTGCGCAGCAGCCCACCGCATCTTTTGCATCCCAGTTGATGGGGGTGGCTGACGTAGCGGTGCCCTTTGCGCAGCAGCCCACCAAGAAAAATCACATCAGCTGCAGGCATTGAGCGGTCCACCAAATCTGCAACACTGAGATCATTGGTGACCACAGTCAGATCCTTGTGATTGTTCAATGCACGTACAAGTTCAATCGCAGTGGTACCAGAATCAAGCAAAATTGAGCTCCCATTGGGTACGAGCTGTGCCGCTCGGAGAGCAATGCGACGTTTTGCTTCGGCATTAATGTTGATGCGTTGCTCCTGTACTGAAGTGGTTACGGTTTTTGAAAGGGCAACTGCCCCTCCATGTGTGCGCTTGAGACGTCCATCGTGGCTCAGCGCATCAAGATCCCCACGAATAGTCACGCGCGAAACACCAAATAGTTCCGCAAGCTGATCAACGCGAACCTTTCCTTTTTGCTCGATAGTATTCATGATTTCGGCGCGACGGTCTTCGACGAAAGAAAGCCTAGTAGGCGTTGTGTTTTTCGCTAGGTGCTCTGTCATGTGCTTTCCTCTTTACAAGTATGAAGAAGATATGCTTTCGCTTTGCTTTCTCAAAATAAGTTTATAACTTTTCTTTTATTGCATTAAGACAAAAAACTCAGGCAAATCATTCCGCGGTATATAAAAGAAAGCAAATACCTATCAGAGCATTTCAAATATGGCTAAATTAGGCTATATACCTGCATAAATACAGTCAAAAATTAAAAACAAAACATCGTAGAATGGGCTTAGCTCTTAAGAGAAAAGCAATGGTTTTGCTTGTCTATTTCATAAATAAGAAAGCAGATCTTGCGATAGCGAAAGTATAAAGCAAGCTCATTTCGAAAAAGAAAGGTACCCCATGTTTGTTGATACCAAGCAAATGTTGCTCGAGGCACAATCTGGTCATTATGCAGTTGGTGCGTTTAATGTCGAAAATCTCGAGTTTGTTATGGCGGTTGTAGCAGCAGCAGAGGAGATGCACTCACCAGTTATCATGCAGACCACGCCTGGCTCTGTGAAATATGCGAGCCTTGATTACTTTGTTGCCATGGTGCGTACTGCTGCTGAGGCTGCAAGTGTTCCTGTTGCGCTGCATCTTGATCACGGGGATGGCTTTGATCGCTGTGCCCAAGCAATTCGCGCTGGTTATACCTCGGTTATGATTGATGGCAGCCACGTTCCCTTTGAGGACAACATTGCTTTGACTGCTTCTGTTACTAGGATTGCTCAAGCAATCCAGCTTCCTGTTGAAGCAGAACTCGGCAAAGTCGGCGGCAAGGAAGATGATGGTCCCATGGTTGCGGGCGAGAATCCTTATACCGATCCCGACGAGGCTGAGGAGTTTGTTGCGCGCACCCATTGCACAAGCCTTGCGGTAGGGGTGGGTACGGCACATGGTGTTTATCAAGGCATCCCACATATTGAGCAAGATGTGCTCAAGGCCATTCGCAGCCGTTTGGAGATCCCCCTAGTTTTGCACGGCACCTCTGGCGTACCTGATGATCAAGTTGCTGAGGCCATTCAAAACGGCATCTGCAAAGTGAACTATGCTACCGAACTTCGCCAAGCTTACTCCAAAGGCTTTATGGATTACATGGCTACCAATCCAGCCAATTTCGATCCCAAAAAGCCTGCAGCTCCTGGTATGGAAAACATCAAAGCAGTTGTTATGAGTCATATGGACAACTTAGGCTCCACCAACAAAGCGTAGTGTTTGGTGAAGTTATTGCGCGTAGTGCTTGGTGAAGTCCTTGTGCATAGTGTTTTGCGTAGTCCTTACATAGCAACTCGCGCAGCTCTTACGTTGTAAAGAAAACATGAGCCTTGAGCCCTGCGTAATAAAGAAAAGCTCCAATGCAGAAGCATTGGAGCTTTTGGCACGCGACCGCAGAATGGGGGGGAATTATTCCGCGGACACGAGGGTGCCTCACATCATCGGTCGTGCGCTACCGAGCAACCGCACATACTAACGCATCGTCTACTCTACAGGAACAAGTGCGCCACCGATATAGGTTGCATCAAGCGTCATATCTGGATTAAGCGCGATGAAATCAGCATTGCGACCAGGCATGATAAAGCCAACCTTGTGATCTACGCGTGTTGCGCGAGCGGGGACTTCGGATGCCATGCGAATAGCTTGTTCAGCTGTCACCAAATTCCAGTCATATAGATTTTTAACTACATCAATAAGACGAGCCACGCTACCGGCCAAACTACCAGCATTATGGCCTTCAGTGAGATAGCAGGCACCGCCGCGCATTTCAACGGGTAGGCCACCGCTCATATAGTGGCCTTCTGGTAGGCCTCCACAACTCAAGCAGTCGGTAATAAGAGGCGTATGCTGCCAGCCCTTGGTTTCAATCAGCACCTTGATAGAGACAGGGTTCACATGCTTACCGTCACCAATGACCTCGGCAAAAGTATCCGGAGTGGTCATTGCCGCACCTACAACGCCTGGCTCGCGGTGGTGTAGACCTCGCATTCCGTTGTAGGTATGCAAGAAGGTTGTGCAACCCGCATCAACAGCTTGGAGACATTGTTCGTGCGTCGCGTCAGAATGACCGATAGCACAGGTGACGCCTTCGGCAGATAGGCGAGAGATATACTCAACTGAACCCTCACGTTCGGGAGCAAGGCCGCTGCGGACAATAAGACCCTGCGCCTTTTCTTGCCAATCGGCAAAAATCTCGTATTGAGGATCAATAAGATAGTCGGGATTTTGAGCACCTACGTGCTTCATGGTAAAGAAAGGCCCCTCGAGGAAGATGCCAGCAATGCGTGCACCCAAGAAGTTGGTGTCTCGCTTGTGATTGGCTTCGGCAATGGCGGCCACCTCGCGACCGATGGTTTCTACAGGGTTGGTAAAAGTGGTTGGGCACCAAGCCGTCGTACCAAACTTTGCCAAGCCAAGACCGGATTCGTTGATACCATCAGGATCTATATCAGTTGTTGCGTGACCATAAAAACCATGGATATGGATGTCCACAAGACCAGGAGCGATCCACTTGCCCGTCTTGTCCAAAATTTCGCACGCAGGCTTCTCGTAAGTAAAGTTGCCAAATTTGCCTTCAACCACGGGCAAATAACCAGGCCCCACCAGCCTTCCTGCCAACACAAACTTATCAGCGTAAATGGCATAAGTACTCATAACGCCTCATTTCTGTCTCACCAGAGACTAGGGAATTAGTTACATCCACACTAGGGTAAAAGACCCGCGGCTCCGATGCGAGAGCCGAAGCAACGCGGGTCTGCAAACGGTATAAGAGCAAGTTGCTTAGGACTCAAACGGATGAATGCTCACGCCTTTCACGACACGGTTGACAGTGCCAGTAGGGGAAGGTGTATCAGGAGTATTGCCAACCTTGATTGAGGTGTTGAGTGCAACGGTCTGTGCAAACAAGATGTAGGGCAGTCCCAGATATAACTCAGGCATGAGATGGTCGTCTTCGAAGTCAAAAGACTCGCCTGCGTAGTTTGCTTTGCTTTGCTGCTGGATGGCAACAGTGTGTTGCGCGATGTCGTCGCCACCAATCTCGTTGAGAATATCGAGATCATACTGACGGGTGTAAGGTTCGGAGCTGACAAAGTCAAAGACCAATGTTTTTTCGTTAACAAAGGATTTGGGTCCGTGACGATAGCCCATAGAAGTATCAAACGAGGTTGCAATTTTTCCAGCGGTTAGCTCCAAAATCTTGAGCTGGGCTTCACGAGTCATTGCACCAAGCGCACCAGAGCCTAGGTAGGTAATGCGAGTAAAGTCGCCCTCAAGCCAACTGCAAATCTCATCTTCACGCTCGATAACCTCACGACCCATCTTGGCAGCCTGCGCAATCCAAGCAGCCTTGTCCTCATAAGAGGCGGTATCAAAAATCAGGGCAGCAAGCAAAGTCATGCAGCTGTAGCTGCCAGTCATTGCAAAACCCCGGTCGTTGGCGCGAGGAATCAGCAGCGTGAGACCGTCGCTACGTTCTGCAAACTGTACGGCAAGCTTGCCATCAGGTGCGCAGGTGATATTGAGGTAGAGGATGTTCTCAACAACCTGACCAGCACGCTCAATCGCTGCCAGGCTTTCGGGGCTGTTGCCACTACGGGCAAATGAGACAAGCACCGTAGGGTCCTCAGGGCGCAGGAAATCGCGAGGTGCAGAAACAATATCAGTGGTTGCCAATGCTTGGAAGATGAATTTATCGTTGTCACCCTGACGACGCAAATAAGGGACAAGGGTATCACCTGCATAAGCAGAAGTTCCGGCACCTGCAAAGATAACATGAGTGTGACGGTCTCCACCTAGAGTCTTTGCTCTGGCAACAAATTTAGTAATAGCCTCAATGTTGTTGTCATAAATGGAGAGCGTGTCTTCCCACAGTTCGGGCTGTTGCACAATTTCTTGAGTCGTGATGTCGGCCCCGAGAGCGATGAGCTCATCAATCGATTTTTTGTACATGTAAATCACGCTTCCTTTAATCCAGCAAAGCTGGCTATTTTTTCTGTCTTAGGGATTAGGGAGAGGACAAGCAAAACCAAGATTTGTATCGCTTTGAAATCTCAACAACGATTTTGTTTAGCCCGATTTTTGCTTAGCCTCTGAAATGAGTAATGCGGTATTTGAATTGATCAGCACGGGCAACGCTACGGGTAAATTCAATGGGTACGTTCTTCTCATTAAAAGTGATTCGTACGAGCTTTAAAATTGCCGATCCTTCAGGGATGTCTAGGTAGATAGCTGCATCCGAACGAGCAATGCTTGCACTAAAGTCCTCTTGAGCCAGGCGAATTGTCTGGTGGTATTCTTGCTCCATTACTTCGTACAACGCCCTTGTAGAGACCTCATCGTAGCTCAGGCCTATAAACTGTGTTGCAGGCAGATACGTGCGTTCCAGCATCATGGGGATACCATCAGCCAACCTTAGGCGCTGGAGCTGATAGATGTGCTCTCCTAGGCGGAGACCAAGCTTTTCTGCAACCTGCTTGGGCGCCTCTGCCAGCTTGAATTCCAAGATTTTGGTTTGAGGATTACGGCCAGCGCGACGCATCTGGTCGGTGAAGCTGTACGTAGCAGAGAGATTGGTTACCTCAGTTTCGGAATGAGCAACAAAGGTGCCACGCCCGTGCACACGTGTTACCAAGCCTAAGGCCTCAAGTTCGCCCATTGCTTGACGCACTGTTGTGCGAGATAAACCGTAACGTAGGGAAAGCTCACGTTCAGAAGGAAGAAGGTCGCCAGGTTCCAAATCGTTTTCAATCTTCTCTTTGAGGATATCAACTAATTGGTCATAAAGAGGCTGTTTGCGAGAGGCGATAGTCACCTTTCTCCTCCTTTCAAGTGGGCTATGTACAAGTAATAGCAAAAATATTTCGACATGGGTTCAAGAAAAAAGGGGACGCACGAACAAGATATGCTCGTGCGTCCTGCGGGGACGTGCTAGGAAAGCCTAGCCCCAAATGCTTGGCCAGAGGCCAAAGGGACCAGCGCCCAAGATGCCGATGATGAGCACGAGCACGATACCCTTCATAGGCGTGAAGTTCTTCTTGGAGAACAAGTAATAAAGCAGCATAACGATTGCCATTGGGACAAGCTTGGGGCAAATGCTGTCAAGAATGTTTGCAATGTCAATGTTGACGGGGGATTCCACCATCTCCATATAGGTAACTTCGCTCATGCCATTGCCAAGATCAACAGCGCCTGCAGTGGCGGGGTTGCCGTTTGCATCGGTACCAGAGAGGGGATTGCCATCCTTGTCATTCATACCAGAGAGCGTGACACCCTTATCGTTGGTCTTGATGACCTCGAAGTTTGCTACCTCGTCGTTAGCAACGGTTGCGGTGTGCGCAACATATGCTTGAGTGGTGCCATTGGGGATAACAGCATTGATTTGAGTGCCGCCCATGGTGACGGTAAGGCAGCCAACTACAAAAACACCGAGGATGGAAGCCGCGCGGGTGAAGGCCTGCATATTTGCCATGAGGCTATCGAGTGCGGACATGCCCATCTTGTAGGACCAGTTCATCAAACCAAAGCGCAGAGCAAACTGAACCAAGTTAAAGATGATGAGGAAGAGAATAGGACCAAAGACATTGTCGCTAATGGCCATATTGGAGCAAATGCCTGCCGTAATGGGCACAAGAGTCATCCAGAACAAAGCGTCGCCAATGCCACCAAGAGGACCCATAAGAGAAACGTGGACCGCACGGATGGTGGGGATGTCAACCTTCTTTTGTTCCATGGACAGGATGAGGCCCATGGCAAAGGTGACGAGGAATGGGTGGATGTTGAAGAACTCCATGTTGTGAGTCATTGAGGTGGACAGATCATCCTTGTCCGTGTGAATCTTCTCGAGACCAGGAAGAATGGAGTACAGCCAACCAGCCGCCTGCATACGCTCGTAGTTGAAGGAAGCCTGTAGGAAGCAGGAGCGCCAAGCCATCTTGTTTAGGGTCTTCTGATCAAGATCGGGAGCCTGTTCAAGGTTCTTATAGCTGGTGAGTTCCTCATTAGATGCCATCTTCGTCACCTCCGTCAGAGATTGCAGCACCCTTGAGTTCGGTGTTCTGCTGGTAGTCCCAGTAAGCAATACCAAAGCCGATGAGTGCGAGGATGAGCAGGGCGGGGGTTGCGAGGGTAGAGATGCCCGAGACAATCAGTGCCATGCCAAAGCCCAAGAAGTAGAAGCCCCACATGTCGCGGTTCATCATAAACTTCAACAGGATTGCAAAGCCAACAAAACGCATCATGCCACCAGCTGCGGAGAGACCAGCGGAGAGCCAAGCGGGGATTGCGTCGACAACAGCCTGGCCCATTGTGGCACCACCAATAAAGAACAAGGTGACAACGATGCCAAAGATGAGGCCAAGTAGACCCATTGCAAGGTAGTTGATCCTCTCGATGCCCTTGGGGTTGGCATCGGCTGCATACTGGTCGGCTTTGCTCATCAACGGGGACATAAGAGTAAAGATCAGGGTAACGCCGTACTGGCCGAGCAGGGAGAACGGAATTGCAGTAGCAACTGCGATGTTCGGCTCAAGATGAAGAGAAATGGCAAGAACGGTAGCCATAATGCCGCCGACAACTGCATTGGGGGGATGTGCGCCACCGATGGGCATATTGCCGATGGTCATCAGTTGGTAAGTGCCACCAACAATCAGACCAGTTTGAAGATCGCCAAGGATGAGACCGATAACCATGCCAGTCACGAGTGGCTGATACAGCGACTCGAGGAAGCTGAACTGGTCAATTGCTGCGATGAACGTAACAATGAAGACCAGAATGACTTGCAAAGCTGAGTATTCCATCCCTACCTCCCTTTCCTGTGCTAACAAATTGACAAAGTTTGTAGCGCATGTTCATATGCCTGTCGGGGCCCTCGTCAGGCAGAATGACCAAAATAAGTTGTGCACAAGAGCCAACGTGCGGCTAAGTGCAAAAAGCTGTTCGTAAGGCTTGCTTACTTAATGGCAGCCCAGGTGGTATCAAATCTCAAAAAATGTTCGCCATGGGAAATAAGGTTTTGTGATATACGCGCGAGATTGTGTGTGTACGCGATGTGTATGGACGCTGTATGCATGCGGTGCCAATAGACATCACGTATGGCGCAGTGTGTATGGACACAATGCGGTAAGGAGAAGCTTGTAATGATCGCAGCGGTCACACTTAATACTTCAATTGATAAGGCGTATACCCTCGAGGCGCCTATAAGCGTGGGAGAGGTGCAGCGTGTTGCGACGTGTATTGATACTGCAGGTGGAAAGGGGCTTAATGCTGCGCGCTCCGTGCATACATGTGGCGAAAAAGTTATTGCGACAGGGTTTGTAGGGGGTAACAACGGACGCTTGCTTTGTGAGTTGCTTGCGGCAGATGGGGTAGAAGAAGACTTCGTTCGTGTTGAGGCAGAGACTCGTTGCTGTATTAATATTCTTGAGCCTAATATGCGTTCAACCGAGTTTCTCGAGCCTGGGCGTTCTATAAATGTTGCTGAGCTTGAACGCTTAAAAGAGAAACTTCGCGAAATTGCTGCAAAATGCAATGTCATATCATTTTCGGGTTCAGCTCCCGCTGGGGTTGCGGATGACGTGTATGCCGTACTAGTGCGTATTGTGCGCAAAATGGGTGCGCGTGCGGTTTTGGATACCTCAGGGAACTATTTGGTGCGCGGTATTGAAGGGAAGCCCTTCTTGATTAAACCAAACACCGATGAAATTGCAGCTATTTTGGGTCACAAGCCCTGCTCGCTTGACGAGGTGGTTGCAGCTGCGCGCGAGTTACATGCACGAGGAATAGAAGAGGTTGTAGTGTCGTTGGGTTCTCGCGGAGCAGTGATGTGTTCTGATGAGGGCGTGTTTAAGGGTACTCCGCCTGCTATCGAGCTAGTAAACCCGGTGGGTTCTGGTGATACGATGATTGGTGCGTTTGATGTTGCTATTGCACGGGGGGACGTGCCATCCGAACAGCTGCGATTTGCGATGGCCTGCGCTACGGCAAACTGCCTTACGCCCGAGACGGGGCATTTTGAGCTTGCCGTGGCTATGGAGCTGGCAAAGCAAACTCAGATTGAACGTCTTGCGTAGTTTTTCTTGGAATATGGACTCTTCGTTATATCGAGCAACGCGCTGGGGCGGCTTATGGCATAATGTGCGACGCAAGCCAGCATGGCTCAATGGCAGAGCAACGGTTTTGTAAACCGTGGGTTGGGGGTTCGACTCCCTCTGCTGGCTCCAGAAAACACAAGGTCAGGGTTTCGGCTCTGGCCTTTTTTCATGCTGTGAACGATAGCAGCCTTTAGCTGCAGACGGTTTCCAATGTATCCTTCTGCGTGCATCCTTTTCCCGCGCTCTCCCCACAGGCGGTTCACAATGCACCCTTTCGCCCACACCTTTTCCCACATCGGGTTCAATATGCGCCCTTTTACTCACATCGGGTTCAATAAGCATCCTTGTGCCAATTTTTACCTGCCCTTTTCTTGTGCACTTGGTACGGTCTTGAACCCTCTGTGGAAAAATGGCTACAACGGGTTCAAGAAGCACCTTTTAGCCCATATCGGGTTCACAATGCGCCCTTGTAGAAATTTTTATCTGGGATTTCTCGAGCCATTTGGTACGGTTTTGAACCGCCTGTATTAAATGGAAGACAACGGGTTCAAGAAACACCTTTTTGCTTGCAGAGGGTTCATAAAGCACCCGCAGTAAAAAATTGAGCAGGGCTTTGGGGGTACTTTTGCCATCCTCTACGAGGATCCAGTGACGCGTGTGAAGCGTTTACGAGGGCTGGAGGCGTTTTGCATCTGCCGCAGGGGGCTTGGGACCTCGATGTTATTGCGGGTGCCTGCAGAAAGAAGCTTTGTGAACTGCTTGTGAAAGAAATATCTCTATATCCAGATAGGGAACCAACGCCTAGAAGCCTAATGTCTTGGAAGATAAAACTGCAGCTCAAAAGCAATCTTACGAGCATTCATATATCTATGTTGCAATCCCAGCATGGCTCCAATCATCCTATATGGAAACGCCCGGCACCGTGGAATGGATATTTTTTGTTTGACAAGAAAAGCATTGAACCGTAGTATTTCTTCCGCTAACGTGATTAATGCATTCGTGCAAGCACGGAGGCAATTGAAAACGGAATGGGGATGTGGCACAGCGGCAACTGCGGCGGACTGTAAATCCGCTCCCTCTGGGTTCCTTGGTTCGAGTCCAAGCATCCCCACCATACCTGCCCGTGTAGCTCAGTCGGTAGAGCACTTCGTTGGTAACGAAGAGGTCACCGGTTCGAATCCGGTCGCGGGCTCCATTTTCAAGTGGCAATGCCGGTGTAGCTCAGCTGGTTAGAGCACGCGGCTCATACCCGCGATGTCACTGGTTCGAATCCAGTCACCGGTACCAGAGTTCAAGCGGTGGTTTTCTCCCGCCGCATGACATAGGCAGGTCAGGTTTTAGAAGGGCGGCCAAAAGGCTGTTTCCCGAAGGAGGATGGCAATGGCCAAGGAGAAGTTCGATCGTAGTAAGCCACACGTAAACATCGGTACCATCGGTCACGTTGACCACGGTAAGACGACCACCACGGCCGCCATCACCAAGGTCCTCTCCCTCAAGGGCTGGGCTAAGTTTGAGGCCTTCGATCAGATCGACAAGGCTCCCGAGGAGCGCGAGCGTGGTATCACCATTTCTGTTGCTCACGTTGAGTACCAGACCGAGAGCCGTCACTATGCCCACGTTGACTGCCCTGGCCACGCTGACTACATCAAGAACATGATTTCTGGTGCTGCTCAGATGGACGGTGCAATCCTCGTCATCGCAGCAACCGACGGCCCCATGGCTCAGACTCGTGAGCACATCCTGCTCGCCCGTCAGGTCGGCGTTCCTTACATCATCGTCTTCCTGAACAAGTGCGACATGGTTGACGACGACGAGCTCATCGAGCTCGTTGAGATGGAGACACGTGACCTCCTCTCCGAGTATGACTTCCCCGGAGACGATCTGCCCATCGTCCGTGGTTCTGCTCTCAAGGCTCTTGAGTCCACCAGCACCGATCCCGATGCTCCTGAGTACAAGTGCATCTGGGAGCTCATGGATGCAGTCGATTCCTACATCCCCACGCCTGCTCGTGACAACGAGAAGCCCTTCCTGATGGCTATTGAGGACGTCATGACCATTTCTGGTCGTGGTACCGTTGCTACCGGTCGTGTCGAGCGCGGCGAGCTCAAGCTCAACGAGCCTGTTGAGATCGTTGGTATCAAGGAGACCCAGAAGTCTGTTGCTACTGGCATCGAGATGTTCCGCAAGACCATGGACTTCTGCGAGGCTGGCGACAACGTCGGTATCCTGCTCCGTGGTGTTAAGCGCGAGGACATCGAGCGCGGTCAGGTCCTCTGCAAGCCCGGCAGCGTTACTCCTCACCACGCATTCACCGGTGAGATCTACGTTCTGACCAAGGACGAGGGTGGCCGTCACACGCCGTTCTTCTCTGGCTACCGTCCTCAGTTCTACTTCCGTACCACCGACGTCACGGGCGACATCCAGGAGCTCACCGACGCCAACGGCACCAAGGTTGAGATGGCTATGCCTGGCGACCACGTCACCATCAAGGCTGACCTGATTCACCCCATCGCTATGGAGCCCGGCCTCAAGTTCGCTATCCGCGAGGGCGGCCACACCGTCGGCGACGGTCGTGTTTCCACCATCATCGACTAGTACTTTTGTAGATAGTCGCAACCCGGCATCCCAGTGGTGCCGGGTTTTTTTGTGCCAGAGTGGGAAAGCAGATCTATCCGTAGGAAGCAGATCTTAGGGAAGTGGATTTATCCGTAGGAAAGCAGATCTATCTAGGACCCAAAATTTTCCGCGTAAGAGTTCGGCTTAAACCTCATGTGGCCCCCTACAAGGGCATCTGGGCACCTCCAAGCTTTGATAATTCTGTGATGTATGCAAGCAGAGTAATCATTTCTTGACAAAATGCTGCATAAGCTGCTAATGTTTTCAACCGCGTCACTAACGAGTCACGTTTGTGGCTTTGTAATAGGAGGAGTTATGCGTACACTGGTTACTCTCGCCTGCACCGAGTGCAAGCGTCGCAACTACACCACCAAGAAGAACAAGTCGAACAACCCTGATCGTCTTGAGATGAAGAAGTATTGCCCGTGGTGCTACAAGCATACCCTTCACAGGGAGACCCGCTAAAATAGGGTCATACATAGGCCAGTAGTTCAGTTGGTAGAGCGACGGTCTCCAAAACCGTATGTCGAGGGTTCGAGTCCTTCCTGGCCTGCCAGAAACACCACCGGCTATCACCCCTTGGGTGCTAGCCGGTTTGCATGATAAAGACGAAGTTTTACCCATGAGAGCCCGGAAGAGGTTCGCGAATGTCGAACAAGGATCGTAACAAGAGAAGCGCCCGTAAAGCCCGCGCCGCAGAGCGTGAGAGGGTTGCCGAGGCTCAGGCTGCGGCAAGCACCGAGGAGCCCAAGGCAAAGCAGCATCTTGCCAAGTCTTCGTCTTCCAAGGCTGCAAAACCCGCCAAAGCGAAAAAGACCGGTTTCTTTGGTCGTATTCGCAATTACTTTGCCGATGTCAAGTCTGAGATGCATCGCGTTACTTGGCCTTCTAAGGACGAGCTACGCAATTGGTCTCTCGGCGTTATCGTTGCACTAGTCATCTTTGGTATTTGCGTCTGGCTTGTTGATATGGGCTTTGTCTCCATATTGGTTGGCTTTACAGGTCTGAGGGGGTAGTCATGGCAAAGCGTTGGTATGTCGTTCACACCTATTCAGGCTACGAAAACAAAGTCAAAACTGACCTTGAGCATCGTATTGATACCTACAACATGAGGGATCAGATTGTTGATATCCAGATTCCTATGGAGGAGGTTACCAAGCTTAAGGAAGGTGGCGAGCGTATCACCAAGGACGAGAAGGTCTTTCCTGGCTATGTCCTTGTGCGTATGGAGATTGATGACAACACGTGGGCTGTTGTCCGCAATACTCCTGGCGTAACGGGTTTTGCTGGCATTGGCGGCAAGCCTACACCCTTGCGCCGTAGCGAGTACGACAAGATTATGCGCCGCGTCAATCCTCGCAGCGATTCTTCTGCTCCCGCCAAGATTACGACCACCGACATTGAGGTGGGTCAATCCATCCACGTTGTCTCTGGTCCTTTGGCTGATTTTGACGGTACAGTTTCTGAGATTATGCCTGAGTCTGGCAAGATCAAGGTAATGCTTACTATCTTTGGTCGCGAGACGCCCGTCGAGCTCACCATGGATCAGGTTGCTTCGATTAATTAGTAGTTTGGCTTCAATGCGGGTCCGACATCGGTGAGGATTGCTTCTCGGACCCGTTTGCAGATAGCAAGTTCGAGACTTATACAGGAGGCATCCAATGCCCAAGAAGAAGGTTACACACTTTATTAAGCTCCAGATTCCTGCTGGTCAGGCAAACCCTGCACCTCCCGTAGGCCCTGCTCTGGGTGCTGCTCAGGTCAACATTATGCAGTTCTGCCAGGCATTTAATGCACAGACCAAGGACAAGATGGGCGACGTTGTCCCCGTTGAGATTACTGTTTATGAGGATCGCACCTTTGAGTTTGTTCTCAAGACTCCCCCCGCAGCCTTCCTCATCAAGAAGGAGCTTGGTCTCAAGAGCGCATCGGCTGTGCCTCAGCGCGACAAGGTTGGTCAGCTCACCGATGAGCAGGTCACCAAGATCGCTGAGATCAAGATGCCCGACCTCAATGCAAATGACATTGAGGCGGCAAAGAAGATTGTCGCTGGTACCGCTCGTTCCATGGGTGTTACTATCGCTGAGTAGTTCTGCTTGTTAGTTTGTAGTTTTCTCGCATGCGGATTCGCCGCAAAGCGAGCGTAGATGTGGGAGGGCACGCCGCCCGTTGACCACAAGGAGGAACAATGGCAAAGCACGGAAAGAAGTACAACGAGGCCGCAGCAAAGCTCGATCAGAGCAAGCTGTATACCCCCATGCAGGCGATGGAGCTTGTGAAAGAGCTTTCTGTCGCAAAGTTTGATGAGACTGTTGATGTTGCAATCCGTCTGGGCGTTGACACCCGTAAGGCCGACCAGAACGTTCGTGGCTCCATCAGTCTTCCTAACGGCACTGGTAAGACCGTTCGCGTTGCTGTTTTTGCTGAGGGCGAAAAAGCCCGTGAGGCTCAGGAGGCCGGCGCTGATATCGTCGGTGCTGATGACCTTGTTGCTGAGGTTCAAAAGGGCAACATCGATTTTGATGCTGTTATTGCTACCCCCAACATGATGGGTAAAGTCGGTCGTCTTGGTCGTATCCTTGGCCCCCGCGGCCTGATGCCCAACCCCAAGCTTGGCACCGTTACTATGGACGTTGCAAAGATGGTGGGTGAGCTCAAGGCCGGTCGTGTTGAGTACCGTGCAGACCGTTATGGCATCTGCCACGTTGCTATGGGTAAGGTTTCCTTTGATGCCTCCAAGCTTGCAGAGAACTATGGCGCTCTTCTCACCGAGCTCCTGCGCGTGAAGCCCTCTTCTGCAAAGGGTCGTTATGTCAAGTCCGTTGTGGTCTCTTCTACCATGGGACCTGGCGTCAAGATTGACTCTTCCATCACGCGCGACTTCCTCGAGGCCTAAGTCTCAGCTTCGTATTTGCGTCTATTACAACCCCACAGCTTTTAGGGCTGTGGGATTGTTTTTTATGCCCAAGAAAACGGTATATGTTGCGGTGGCCTTAGCGGGTAGATGCCGGGAGCATGATGTTGATGTGGTACACATCGCCCTCAAAGTTGGTGACCACAGTGCCTTCATGGCGCTGTACGAGAGCGACGAGCGCTTTGGCATCTGATTCGGGAATAACGCGATTGCCAGGGAGCTGATAGCCTTCAAGATGCATTATTGCCATACCTGCACGCTGGCGCAAATCAAACTTTATGGCGCGTCTCTCTGGATTTGTAACTGCACTCGTGGCTGCAAGTGCATCATCGAGCAGAGCGGCAACCAGCTGATTGAGGTCGGCAGGGGAGAAGTCTGCAAGTGTCGTACCATCTGCGACACAGGTAAATGTGATATCCGCATGTTCGGCAAGAAGTGATTTTTGAGACAAAATAACGTCGAGAATTTCGTTACCCGTCAAAACGTGCGTGTCGTACACCTTAATCTCGTGAGCTACCTCGCGCAGCAGTTCGCGATTGATGCCAGCTTGGGATTCTGCAAGGAGTCTCAGTATATGATGCCGCATTGCGTGAGTCTTTGCATTAATAGCCGCAACGGTGTCGCGAGAAAGACGCCATTGACGCTCTTGTTCGCCCATGAGTTGATTTACAAGAGCAACTTCGGTTTGCAGGCGGCTTACATAGAGCAGCTGATATTCCATAAGCATGGTAAAAATGCAGGTTAAACCATGAATGATGCGATAAAAAACAATCCAGTGAACTGGTGTCATGATGAGTTCAAGGTACTTGTTGGCAACATCAAAACCAATAACCATCAGTAGCACCACAACACTCATCGCCAGCATGGAATGGTCAGCTATGGGCGAAAGGCCTTCATCTTCAATGTCACGAACAAACACAAGGTAACTAAGGCCATATACCACGATTGTGGTAACAAGTGTCACCATCAGATGGCTCACAATTGAAGGCGGCATAATTCCAACGGTGCGCATGATGAGAAAGAAAAAGTTCTCGGCTCCCGAAGCGATATTTTGCATCGTGTAGCCCATCGTGCAGCAAAAGATAGCAGTTGACGTCGAGGTGTCCCAAATAACCCTCGTGATGAGAATACTAAGCACTAAGAGTGCACTGAAGAGAATCTCTTGTGAAAGAATGGTTTCTTGTGAGTCAGCCGTAAGCTGAGGAAAAGCTACCGCGCCTATCCAAGTACCGATAGCAATGGCAATAACGCTCAACAACGCGATGCCAATCGCACGTAGGCGTGCATGGCCGCGAAGAGGAAGTTTGCGCGCAAACAGCCACACCGCATAGGCCAGCTGCCCGATGGTGGTGAAGGTTTGCACAAAGAGAGCAGCACTATCTAGGATAAGCGGAGGTGTCAAAAAGCTAGGTAGCGGGCCCATTATGCTATGCTGCCTAGATAGGTGGCGATAGTGGCAAGTGCTGCTTTGCGTTTGCCACGGCTAAGGTATAGTAGACTGCCATCAACCATCTCAAGCTTGTAGCCTGAGATATGACGTATCATAGACATGTTTACTAACTCACTGGCAGAAGTGCGCACAAAAGGAGCTCCCAGAGCCGTGAGCTTTTCTTCTACCTCACCGAGCGTACCGCGAGAAACAACGATGGTGCCATCGGTTAGGTGAAATGACAGTTTGTGGTTGCTAATTTCTACCCACGCCAGCGTATTGACCGCAATAATGCGAATGCCATCATGAGTCTGCACAGTCAGCGTACTTTGCGTATTGCGTGTAACAATGCGCATTGCACGATCAACGCAGAGAGAAAAATCGCCATACGAAGACGACTTGACGATAAAGCCTACGGCATTTACGGCGTAGCCATGGATGGCAAATTGGGCAAGATTAGTCACAAAAATGAGGGGCGTACTGCCATCTACCTCGCGTAAAGCCTCGGCAGCCTCCATGCCCGTTTCTCCAGGCAAATCAATATCCATAAAGATGAGGTCAGCCCTATGCGCAGCGGGCTCAAAGGCCATCGCGGACTCTAGATGGGTAATTGCAAAATGTAGTTGGTGCTCATGGGCATAACGCAATAAATAACCCCGCAGGGCATCAGCCTCCATAGCGGAGTCTTCAATGATAAGTACGCGCACAATCTGATTCATAGTACCCCCGCCCAAAGTGTACCACGGCGCTTCGGATTGTCTGTTAATGACAGATTGCGCCATGCTGCGTGCAACCTACGCCAGAGACCCAGCCAATCTTGGTGGCTGTCATAGTCTAGAGGTGAAGTAGTCGGCCGAGGAGGGATTCCATGGCGTACGAGCACATCATTGCAAAAATGACCATTGAAGAAAAATGCGCGCTCCTGTCAGGCGCCACCGCATTCAAGACCCGTGAGATGAAAAAATATGGCATTCCTGCTATGCAATTTTCGGATGGCCCTCACGGCCTGCGTCTGCAAGGGGAGGGCGCCAACCATTTGGGCATTGGTGGATCGTTGCCAGCAACCTGTTTTCCCACGACTGCCACGGTTGCCAATAGCTGGAACCCTGAAGCTGGCGAGCGTTTAGGAAAGGCTCTTGGCGAGGAGTGTCTTGCCGAGAAGGTCGACGTATTGCTTGGCCCTGGCCTCTGCATCAAGCGCAGTCCGTTGTGTGGCCGCAATTTTGAGTACTTCTCCGAAGACCCTTACCTTTCGGGCAAGATGGCTGCTGGCTATGTGCGAGGCATTCAGTCCCAAGGCGTTTCGGCCTGTCCCAAGCACTATGCCGTTAACTCGCAGGAGACTCGTCGTCAGGCATCCGACTCGGTACTTGATGAGCGTACCCTGCGCGAGATTTATGTTCGCGCCTTTGAGATTGTGGTTAAAGAAAGCAACCCCGGCTGCCTCATGAGCAGCTACAACCTCGTCAATGGCACCTACGCCAACGACAACGAGCATCTGCTTAATGAGCTGCTTCGCAAGGAGTGGGGTTACAAGGGTGCGGTGGTAACTGACTGGGGTGGCTCCAACAATCACGCTGCAGGTGTGCGCGCAGGTTCCCATTTTGAGATGCCCAATCCTGGCCTGTCGTCTGTGCGTGACCTTATCACGGCAGTTGAGCGTGGCGAGCTTTCAGAAGAGCTGCTCGACCAGCGCGTGGAAGAGTCGCTTGGCCTCATTCTGCCAACCACTGCAGCTACTCAGGCTGCAGGCAATGACTTTGATCAGGCTGCGCACCATGCTATTGCACGTGATATTGCCGCAGAGTCTATCGTGCTGCTCAAGAATGAGACAGCTGGGGATGGCTCAGCAATCTTGCCGCTTGCATCTGGCACGCGTGTTGCTTTGGTAGGCGATTTTGCAGGCACTCCGCGCTATCAGGGTGCAGGCTCCTCGCTGGTTAATCCCACAAGCCTTGATACGCTGCTGGATTGCATTGAGGGTAGCGGTCTTGCCCTTGCGGGATATGAGCCTGGCTTTGAGCGCCATGGCGGAGACAATCCTGCTAAAGCCGCAGCTGCCATTGAGCTTGCACAAAAGGCTGACGTTGTTCTGATGTGCATGGGGCTTGATGAGCAGGCTGAGTCTGAGGGTGCTGACCGTCTTTCCATGCGCGTCAATCAAAACCAGATTAATCTTTTGCAGCAGATTGCAGAGGTTAACACGCAGATTGTGGTTGTTTTCTCAGGTGGTAGCTCGGTTGAAAGCGAGTGGGCGAGCAACGCATGCGCGTTGGTATATGCCTGTCTCGGTGGCCAGGCTGGTGCTGCTGCCGTACTCGATGTTATCTGTGGTCGCGTGTGTCCCTCGGGTAAGCTCTCCGAGACTTGGGCCAAGAGTCTGGCCGATACTCCCACTGCAAAGACCTTCCCCTCGCAGGAGGTTAATGCTGAGTATCGCGAAGGCCTGTATGTGGGCTATCGCTATTACCAGACAGCTGGCGTACCCGTTGCCTTCCCCTTTGGTTTTGGTCTGTCCTATACAAGCTTTGAGTATTCTGACCTTACGCTTTCAGGCCACAAGGCAACGCTCACCGTCAAAAATACTGGCGCCGTTGCAGGGGCTGAGGTAGTTGAAGCCTATGTTGCAAAGCCTGACGCACAGATTTTCCGTCCTGCTCAGGAGCTCAAAGGCTTTGCCAAGCTCTTCTTGGAGCCTGGTGAATCTCAGGAGGCCATCATCGACCTCGATGACCATGCCTTTGAGTACTTCAATGACAAAACCAATGCATGGGAGTGCGAGGGCGGAGCGTATGAGCTGCGCATTGGAGCCTCCAGTGAGGATATTCGCCTGACAGCTATCGTTACGCTCCAAGGCAGTGGAGCGGTGAATCCCTATGAGGGTCTTACGCTTCCGGCTTATGAGACTGGCAAAGTTGCCTCGGTAGATGATGCACAGTTTGAAGCTTTGCTCGGCCACCCCGTGCCCTCCATGAAAGCCAAAATTGACCGCAACATGTGCTTCTGCGACTTCATTCACACACGCAGTCCTCTGCTGTGGCTCATCTGGGCCGTGCTTTCAGCTCTCAAAAAGTCTGGCGAGAAGAAGGGCACGCCCAACCTCAACGTTTTGTTCATCTGGAATATGCCACTTCGTGCACTAGCCAAAAACGCAGGCGTGGTGTTCTCAATGGCAGCGGTGGATGGTCTCGTCATGGAAGCTAAGGGCTTCTGGATTATTGGCCTTGCGCGCATGTTTGTGGGCATCATTGCCAACCTTATCCAAAACTCCTTGCAGGCAAAGAGGCTCGATCAGCTCAATGCTTAGGACTCAGGTTATAGACGTTTTATCTATATGTATGACAAAGAAGGGGACAGATTATGGCTTTTAAAGAGTGGGCAGACCAACATCAGGCGCTCTGGGAGTTTATTAAGTTCAACATCCTTTCCAATGTTTCAACTATCGCGCGCTTTGCGTTTGGTTGGATTGGTACGGCGGTCTTTGTAAATGCCCTTGCCATGATACAGCCCTTTAGCTTCCTTATCTTTAATTACACAGCTGCAAGCTCTAATGGCTTGGGTGGGTTTTTGACCTTCCTTATTGCCGAGACGGTGGCACAGCTTGTTAACTTCTTTGTTCAGATGAAGTTTGTCTTCAAGAGCGATGCTGCTTTTTCTGAGTCGGGTCCCAAGTACGCCGTACTGGCCATTCTCATCATCGTGGTCAATCTTGTGTTACCCGGCCACCTTACCAACTTCTTTGTAGGCAGCATGGGAATGTCTTCTGAGCTTGCCGCAACCTTGGTTTCTGTGGTCAACACGCTGTTGGCTGTGGTTGTGAGCTTCCCTCTGCTCAAGTTCTGGATTGCTCCCGAAAGCAAGTAAGGGAGATAGCTGCCAAAGCGTGCGAGCAGGTGCAAACTACGCCATGTTTTCGACCGATTGCGCCAAGCTTCGAGGTCGGCACTTTGGGCATTTAGAGTGGTAGTAAGCAAGACTGCGCATAGGTCTCTCTGGGGTTAGATGGCTTGTGTGCGCTGTAAAAAGGGCGGTATGCGCTAGAAGCTAGCGCTGGTCGCAAAAGCCGCTAGTGCGGTAGAGATTGAAGAAGGGGGTAAGAGGATGCTAGGCATCAACATGGAAGATGTCATCACGGTGCTCAATTCCGTTATGACCCAGCTGATCATTGTTGGCGTTGCGCTCGTTGTGGCGATTCTGGTGACCATCTTTACCAGCAAGAAACGTATTGTCAAAAAGGGCACGAGGCGTCTTGTTCATTCCGTCACGTGGCTTGTTGCCATTACTGCCATCGTGATTGCTTTCCAGCAGATGATGTTTGGGCCGCTGCAGACGCTGCTCAACAATGCTTCTGGTTCTGGCCAGCTGAGCCAGGAGAGCATTACGCAGGCAAAGGACCTTGCAACCGATATTGAAGAAGAGGGCATCGTTCTTCTTGAGAACAAAGACGCAGTCCTTCCTCTGCAGAACACCAAGGTTAACGTCTTTGGTTGGAGCTCCACCAACCCTATTTATGGTGGTACTGGTTCTGGCTCCATGAATGCCAACTATGAGACCACCTCTATTTTGCAGGGTCTCACCGAGGCAGGCATCGAGTACAACACCGAGCTCAGCGATTTCTATACGGCATATCGTTCTACTCGTCCTGTCATCGGTATGGTCAATCAGGAGTGGACGCTTCCCGAGCCTCCTGCAGCTACTTACACCGATGAGATGATGGCAAGCGCCAAAAAGTACTCCGACACTGCTGTTGTTGTCATTGGCCGTTCTGGCGGCGAGGGTGCAGACCTTCCTCACAAGATGGGCAACATTCCTGTGAAGGGACCCCAGACTGCAAAAGAGATTGCATCTGACCTAGAGAACTCTGGTTTCATGGGTTCTGTCGAGACCGTGTATCACAACAACTCGGCTGACTACGATGACTTCACCGCTGATCAGGGCTACCTTGAGCTTTCCAAGACCGAAAGCGACATGCTTGACCTCGTGTGCGCAAACTTTGACAACGTTGTCGTAGTTTATAACGGCGCAAACAACCTCAACATGAGCTTTGTTGAGAATCACCCTCAGATCAAGGGCCTCCTCTGGGCTCCTCCTGCAGGTCAGACAGGTTTCTCTGCTCTTGGCTCCATCCTCACCGGTAAGGTCAATCCTTCCGGCAAGACCGCAGATACCTTTGTCCGTGACTTTACCCAGACTCCTTGGTACAACAATATCGGCAGTTTCAAGTATGACAACACCAAGGAGCTCAACGCAAAGCCCAGTCCCAATGATGGTGTCGTAAGCTTCGTTGACTACGTTGAGGGCATCTATGTTGGCTATCGTTACTACGAGACTGCAGCTACTGAGGGCGCAATCGACTATGACAAGCTGGTTCAGTACCCCTTTGGTCATGGCCTGTCCTACACGACCTTTGAGCAGAAGATGGGCGATGTCACCTATGCAGATGACGGCACCATCAGATTTGACGTAACCGTTATCAACACGGGTAAAGTTGCTGGTAAGGACGTCGTTGAGGTTTATTACAACCCGCCTTATACCGATGGTGGTATCGAGAAGGCAAGCGCCAATCTCGTTGAGTTTGCCAAGACCGATACCCTTGAGCCTGGTGCATCTCAGACCATCTCTATCGCTTTTGACGATGATGACATGGCCTCTTACGACTACCTCAACGCCAAGGCATACGTGCTTGAGAAGGGCGACTACATCGTCTCCATCAACAGCGACTCTCACAGCATCATTGACCAGAAGACAGTCAATGTTCCTGAGACCATCACCTACAACACGGCAGACAACACCCACAATGGCGACGAGACCGTTGCAACCAACATCTTTGATGATGCAAACGGTGGCGTTACCTACCTGAGTCGTGCTGGTCACTTTGCCAACTACGCTGAGGCAACCGCAGCTCCCACCAACTTCACCATGTCTGATGAGGTGAAGGCAAGCTTCTACACCAACACCAACTACACTCCTGAGGACAACGAAGACGTTGAGATGCCTACCACGGGCGCCAAGAACGGCATGTCTCTCTATGAGCTGTATGGCAAGGACTATGAGGACGCTGCTTGGGACACCCTGCTTGACGAGCTGACCTATGACGAGATGACCAACCTCGTTGGTATGGCTGGCTATGGCAATGCAGCCGTTGCCTCCATCAACAAGCCTCTTCAGGCTGACGTTGACGGTCCCGCTGCGCTGAACAACAACTTCACCGGTGTTGGTTCCATCGGCTTCCCTGCTTCCACCGCTGTTGCCAATACCTTCAACAAGCAGCTTGCTCTTGAGTACGGCAAGATGATTGGCAAGATGGCACAGGAGATGAACGTCACTGGTTGGTACGCACCTGCTCTGAACGTTCACCGTTCTCCTTACGCTGGTCGTAACTTCGAGTACTTCTCTGAGGATCCTCTGCTTTCTGGTTCCATGGCAGGCCAGCAGATTGCTGGTGCTAAGGAGCTGGGCGTGTATGGCTTCATCAAGCACTACGCAGTCAACGATCAGGAGACCAACCGTAACTCCATGCTCTGCACCTGGTCTAACGAGCAGGCTCTGCGTGAGATTTACACCAAGGGCTTCGAGATTACTGTCAAGGACGGCGGCGCAACCGCAGCAATGAGTGCCTTTAACTACATTGGCAACCGTTATGCTGGTGCGCATCCCGCGCTGCTCCAGACCCTTCTGCGCGACGAGTGGGGCTTCCGCGGCTTCGTGCTGACCGACTACTTTGGTGGTTATGGTTATCAGCTTGCTGATATGGAGATTCGCAACGGTGGTGACGCAATGCTCGCAACCACTGACACAGGCTTCAACTTGATTACCGACAAGAGCGCTTCTACCGTTTCTGCTCTGCGCACGGCTTCCCACAACATCCTCTACACCGCAGTCAACAGCTACGTGTATGAGAATGGTCAGCCCCCGACGCCGACCCCCACTTGGGCCTACATCTTCTACGGTGTTGCTGGCGTTGTCTGCGCAGCCGCAGTTGCTGGTGTGGTCCGCGCATTCATGAAACGCGAAGAGGCATAAGCTCTCCGTTTGTTCGCAGCGCTTCTAGGCTCTACCACAAAGGCTCATGGCATCTTTGGTGCCGTGGGCCTTTTTATGGACGACTGCCAGCCTGATGCCGCTGCTGCCAAATTTGAATTTTCTTGGAAGCACGCGCTGCACCTTGACGTGGATGCTTGTGCGTGCAAGAATGACTAACGGTAAAAAGCACGTCCGCTGCCAGAGACAGCCGGTGCCGCAAGGCTTAAAGGGGAGACCCGCCTGCCGAGGTGGTCATTAGAATGCACTTTCTAAGACCCCGCCTGGCACGCCAGGTGGGGTCTTAGCGCATGCAGGGCCCGCCAGCACCGGCGGCGCGTGCCCGATTGCATGCAAGGGAGGTGTAACTAATGCCAGCTCAGTCCAACAAGGACATGTTCGAGAAGATCAAGGCTGATGTTGAGGCTTCTGAAGGCCTGTTTGTCATTGATTATCGCGGACTGTCCGTCAAGCAGACCCAGCAGTTGCGTCGTAGCCTCACCGAGGTGGGCGCACACATGAAGGTCTACAAGAACAACATTGTCAGGATTGCTCTCGAAGAGGCAGGTCAGCCCGACATCAGCGAGTCGCTGCAGGGTACCTGCGCATATGTTTTCTTTGATAAGGATCCTGTCGACACCGCAAAAGCTTTGAAGGAGCAGGCCCAGAAGCTCGGAAAGATCGAGTTTATCAGCGCTATTGCTGATGGTCAGGCTCTTGATGCTGAGGGTGCCAAGGCTTACGCAGAACTGCCTGGTCGTGATGAACTTATCGCTAAGCTCGTTTACGTTATCGGTAGCCCGCTGTCCGGTATTGCCCAGGTCGCTGCAGGTCCCGCAAGAGGTCTTGCTACTGTCCTTCAGGCTATCGCCGATCAGAAGGACGCTGCATAGCTCGTACGATTGCACGTCGCGTACAAAGCGCATTTGTTGCTAACCAGGGCACCTGCGTGCCCGACATAAAAGGAGAAATGACATGGCTGTCACCAAGGAAGAGATCATTGAGGCCCTGAAGGAGATGCCCGCCCTCGAGCTTTCTGAGCTGGTTCACGAGCTGGAGGACGTATTTGGCGTTTCCGCAGCTGCTCCCGTTGCTGTTGCTGCTGCTCCCGCAGCTGGCGCTGCCGCTCCCGCTGAAGAGGAGAAGACCAACTTTGACGTTGAGCTTACCGCTTTCGGCGACAACAAGATTGCTGTCATCAAGGTTGTCCGCAAGCTCACCGGCCTTGGTCTGAAGGAGGCAAAGGAGAAGGTTGAGTCCGCTCCCGCAGTCCTGCTCGAGGGTGCTAACAAGGACGACGCCGAGGCTGCCAAGAAGGAGCTTGAGGAGTCTGGTGCTACCGTCACCCTGAAGTAAATTTGTCCTTTTGGCAAATTGCTTTTGTTGGTGAAAGCTAGTGGTTTAAACCGCTACGACTTCACAGATAAAAGAGTCTGGGATTCGTCTCGGGCTCTTTTTTGTTATGGGTCATCAACTTGGTCCTACGCGTTCTTTACGTAGGGCAAGGTGTGCCCAACGCAAATGCAAACCGCAAATGGTTCATGTTTCGGAGTGAGTAAGCACAAAGGGCAGGTCAATTTTTTCTAAAGTCCGAGAAACGAACCATCTGTATAAAGGAGAGGCAAGCCAAGCAAACGAGGAGTGGCAAAACAGGCAAACTAACGACACATCGCCTCCACAGTTTACCTGCAAAAACGCCCTTCTAGTATTTTTATCCAATAAAGTCAAGCAAATTCTTGACGAAAGAGGAACTCTTCGGTACTTTATTAGATTGCGAAAAGTGCCATCTTTTACTCTTTTAAGGAGGATACGCCTGGTGTCTACCGCAAAGTCTTCCCAGCACCTGCAGTCCGAGCGTAGCAGGGTTAGCTTCAGTAAGATTCCCGCGTCTATGGAGCTGCCTAACCTCATCGCAGTTCAGAAGGAGTCGTTCGAGCGTTTCATGGGCGATGGTATCGCCGAATCGCTCTCTGAGTTCTCTCCGATTGAGAACTCTGCGGGCACAATGGAGGTCACCTTTGGCGACCACCAGTTTGGTGACGCTCCGGCAACTATTGCCGAGTGCCGTGCCAAGGATATTACCTATCAGGCACCTCTTTTTGTAGATGTGCGCTTCCTCAACAAAGAATCTGGCGAGATTAAAGAGCAGCTCGTCTTCATGGGTGACTTCCCCCTGATGACCGAGCGTGGTACTTTTGTCATCAATGGCACCGAGCGCGTCGTTGTCTCTCAGCTCGTCCGCTCGCCTGGTGTCTACTTCTCTCATGAGGTTGACAATGGCATGGACGTACACCACGTGCAGTTTATTCCTGCTCGCGGCGCATGGCTGGAGTTTGAGATTGACAAGCACGGTCACTTGGTGGTTTCTATCGACCGCAAGCGCCGTCAGTCTGCAACTGTCTTCCTGCGTGCGTTGGGCATCGCGGAGGATGATGACGAGATTTTGAACCTGTTGGGCGATTCTAACGTTGTCCGCAGCACTCTTGAGCGCGACGTCTCTACCAATCGCAATGATGCTCTGCTTGAGATCTATCGTCGTCAGCGCCCCGGTGAGCCTCCTACAGTTGACTCCGCTCGCTCGCTGATTGATGGCCTTTTCTTCAACAACCAGCGCTATGACCTTGCTCGCGTTGGTCGTTACAAGATCAACAAGAAGCTTGGTCTTGATGGCGATTCTCGCGTTATTACTGCAGAGGACATCATTACTGCCCTCAGGTACCTGCTTGCACTGCATGCAGGTGAAGCAGATCACAAACTTGATGATATTGATCACTTTGGCAACCGTCGCGTTCGCACCGTTGGCGAGCTTGTGCAAAACCAATTCCGTATCGGTATGAGCCGTATGGAGCGCGTCATTCGTGAGCGCATGGCTAGCCAGGACCCCAATGACATTACACCTCAGTCGCTGATCAACATCCGTCCCATTGTGGCAGCTATCAAGGAGTTCTATGGTTCTTCTCAGCTGTCGCAGTTTATGGACCAAAATAACCCGCTGTCAGGTCTAACTCACAAGCGTCGTCTGTCGGCTCTAGGACCTGGTGGTCTTGCAGGCCACAAGTCTGGCTCCAGCCGTCGTACCAATGTTCCGACCGCTGTCCGCGACGTTCAC
Organism: Olegusella sp.; assembly: GCF_057238325.1. NCBI lineage: Bacteria > Bacillati > Actinomycetota > Coriobacteriia > Coriobacteriales > Coriobacteriaceae > Olegusella > Olegusella sp. The sequence goes on from NZ_DBHHGF010000007.1 coordinate 53,837, forward strand.
AACTCGCACTATTCTCGTATGTGCCCCATCGAGACGCCCGAAGGCCCCAACATTGGTCTGATTGGCTCGCTCGCTCTGTATGCACATGTCAATGAGTATGGTTTTATCGAGGCTCCTTATCGTCGTGTTGTTGATGGCAAGGTTACCGACGAGATTGACTGGATGACGGCAGATGAGGAAGAGAATCACAAGATTGTTCCCGCTGACGTTCCCACCGATCCCAAGACTGGCCGCTTTGTTGCGGTGCACTCTAACGGTGAGCTGTACGAGCCCGATGCGGTAGTTGCTCGTACCCGCAACTTTGACGGCTCCTTTGGCGCGCCCGAGCAGGTGCCTGTCGAGGAGATTGACTACATGGATGTTTCGCCGCGTCAGATGCTTTCTGTCGCAGCAAACCTCATTCCTTTCTTGGAGCATGACGACGCAAAGCGTACCCTGATGGGTGCAAATATGCAGCGTCAGGCTGTGCCTTTGCTGCGCACCACTGCTCCTTTTGTCGGTACTGGTCTTGAGCGCCGTGCTGCTAAAGACTCTGGCGAGCTGGTTGTTGCTGAGCACGCTGGCACCGTTGTTGAGGTCGATGCTTCTCACGTAGTGGTTGATACCGCTCAGGGTCCCGAGACCTACGAGCTGCCTAAGTATCAGCGCTCCAATCAGTCCACATGCATCAATCACCGCCCTGTCGTTCAGGTGGGTCAGCAGGTTAAGGCAGGCGAGGCTCTTTCTGATGGTCCTTCTATCGACCATGGTGAGCTGGCGCTGGGTGCTAACCTTACGGTTGCCTATATGCCTTGGGAAGGCTACAACTATGAGGACGGCATCATTGTTTCTGAGCGTGTTGTCCGTGAAGACCTGCTGACTTCGGTTAACATTTCTCGTCACGAAATTGATGCACGCGATACCAAGCTCGGTCCCGAGGAAATCACCCGCGAGATCCCCAACCTTTCTGAGGACATGCTTGCCAATCTCGATGATGATGGCATCATTCGCATTGGCGCTGAGGTCCGTCCTGGCGATATTTTGGTGGGCAAGGTTACCCCCAAGGGTGAGACTGCACTGACCGCCGAGGAGCGCTTGCTTCGCGCTATCTTTGGTGCTAAAGCTCACGATGTCCGCGATACCTCGCTCAAAATGCCCCACGGCGCTTATGGTCGTGTTGTCGATGTGGTGCGCTTTAGCCGTGAGGCTGGCGATGATCTCCCGCCTGGAGTCAACGAGCTCGTCCGTGTCTTTGTTGCTCAGCGTCGCAAGATTCAGCAGGGCGACAAGATTTCTGGTCGTCACGGCAACAAGGGTGTTGTCTGCAATGTCTTGCCTGTAGAGGATATGCCCTACATGGCAGATGGTACGCCTGTTGATGTCTTGCTTGACCCCTTGGGCGTTCCTTCTCGTATGAATGTTGGTCAGTTGCTCGAGTGCCACCTTGGCTGGGCTGCAGCTCAGGGTTGGGATCTTGAGAACGCTGATTCTGACAAGGTTGTTGACGGCCCCCTCTATCTCTCTACGCCTGTCTTTGATGGCGCATCCGATATTGAGGTTGCCGAGGCTCAGCACCGCGCCAACGTCAATATCATGAACAAAGCCAAGCGCGTTTATGGCGAGCACATGGACGCTGCAGATGCCGAAGATTTGGCCTTTATCCCGCAGCTCAACAACATGGGTAAAATGCCTCTCTACGATGGTCGTACGGGCGAGAAGTTCAAGAGCCCCATTACGGTAGGCACCTCTTATATCCTCAAGCTAGGCCACATGGTAGACGACAAGATTCACGCCCGTTCTACTGGTCCATACAGCTTGGTTACCCAGCAACCTCTGGGTGGCAAGGCTCAGTTTGGTGGTCAGCGCTTTGGTGAGATGGAGGTTTGGGCACTGTACGCTTACGGTGCAGCAAATGTCTTGCGTGAGATTCTCACCGTTAAGTCCGACGATACCAATGGTCGTGTCAAGACTTACGAGTCCATCGTCAAGGGCGAAAACATTCCTGACGCTGGCATTCCCGAGTCCTTCAAGGTTTTGGTGAAGGAGATCCGCTCTTTGGCTCTCAACATCGAACCTATTACCTATAAGAAGCAGGCACCAAGCACCCCGGTTTCCGCCGAGGATCAGGTCAAGTCTGTTGTAGATAGCTTTGCTTCTGCAAACAGCACCGATGACCTCATTGGTGCTCCCGCCGCGGAGCCCGTTATGGCCTCCAACAGCATCGACGATAAGGAGTAGCGAACGTGGCAGATTTCGATACGCCCGATTTCGACGCGATCAGGATCTCCCTTGCCTCTGCAGACCAGGTACGTAGCTGGTCTCATGGTGAGGTAAAGAAGCCAGAGACCATCAACTATCGCACGCTCAAGCCCGAGAAGGACGGTCTTTTCTGTGAGAAGATCTTTGGTCCTGTTAAGGACTGGGAGTGCGCCTGCGGCAAATACAAGGGCATCCGTTTTAAGGGTATTACCTGCGAGCGTTGCGGCGTGGAGGTTACTACCTCCAAAGTTCGTCGCGAGCGCATGGGTCACATCGAGCTTGCAGCTCCTGTGTCTCATATCTGGTATTTCAAGAGCCCCGCGTCCTTCCCCTTGGCTCGTCTTCTCGACGTTAAGAGCAAGGATTTGGAAAACATCCTCTACTTTGCCAGCTATGTGATTACCGAGGTTGATACCGAGGCTCGTGAGGCTGATGCAGAGGATCTTAAAGAAGAGCTGGCTGCTGACCTCGAAGAGCTCGATGCCGAGCGTGACGACGAGATTGCTCGTCTTATCGCTCAGGGCGAGGCAACAGATGATGAGTTCAGCGATGTCGAGCCTCTTTCTGCCGAGGAGGTCAAGGCGGGATGCGCCGACCTTGAGGCTGAGTATGAGGACGAAAAGAAACTTCGTCGCGAGGCATACGACAAGTTCATGCAGCTGGAGCCCCGTGAGCTTATCTCTGATGAGTCGCTCTTCTCTGAGATGAAGCATTACTACTCCATCTACTTCAAGGGAGGCATGGGTGCTGAGGCTGTTCGCGAACTTTTGCGCAACGTTGACCTTGGTACTGAGGCCGAGGAGCTGCGTGCCATCATTGCTGATGAGAATTCTCAAAAGCAAAAGAAGGATCGCGCTGTCAAGCGTCTGGAGATTGTCGATGCCTTCCTCAAGGGTGGTAACGATCCTGCAGACATGATCCTCGACGTTATCCCCGTTATCCCACCTGATCTGCGTCCTATGGTTCAGCTTGACGGCGGTCGCTTTGCTGCATCCGACCTCAACGATTTGTATCGTCGAGTTATCAACCGCAACAATCGCCTCAAGCGTCTGTTGGACCTCGACGCTCCCGCCATCATTGTCAACAATGAGAAGCGCATGCTTCAGGAGTCCGTTGACGCACTCTTTGACAATGGTCGTCGTGGTCGTCCCGTCTCTGGCCGCGGTGGCCGTCCTCTTAAGTCTCTTGCCGAAGCACTTAGGGGCAAGCAGGGTCGCTTCCGTCAGAACCTGCTGGGCAAGCGTGTTGACTACTCTGGCCGTTCGGTCATCGTTGTTGACCCTCAGCTCAAACTACACCAGTGCGGTCTGCCTTCTACCATGGCGCTTGAGTTGTTCAAGCCCTTTGTCATGCGTCGTCTAGTTGAGCTTAACCGCGTTGAAAATATCAAGGGCGCAAAGCGTGCCATCGATCGTAGTGAGTCCATCGTTTGGGACGTACTTGACGAGGTCATTAAAGACCGTCTTGTCCTGCTTAACCGTGCACCAACTCTGCACCGTCTGTCCATCCAGGCTTTCGAGCCCGTCTTGGTGGAGGGCAAAGCAATTCACCTGCACCCGCTAGTCTGCGCACCTTTTAACGCCGACTTCGACGGCGACCAGATGTCTGTCCATGTGCCTCTGTCGACTCAGGCACAGGCTGAGGCTCGCGTCTTGATGCTGTCCTCTAACAACCTGCGCTCACCTGCATCTGGTAAGGTGCTGACCGTTCCTTCTCAGGATATGGTCTTTGGTGTGTACTATCTCACCACCTCAGACGAGCTGCCCGAGGGCGAGCGTCCCCATGTCTATGCCAACTTTGAGGATGTCTTGGCTGCCTATGATGGCAATCCCGAGATGGATCTGCACCGACCCATCGTGGTGCGCATTGATGCCGCGGATGCCAATATCGAGGAGGGCGACAAGGAGATCTTCCGTGTCATGACCTCCAAGAAGAGCTATGAGGAATATGACGTCAGCGAACATGCTGAGCGTTTTGAGACAACGGTTGGTCGTGTTGTCTTCAACCGTCAGTGCCTGCCGCCTGATTATCCTTATATGAACTACAAGATGGCAAAGGGCGACATCTCTGCTTTGGTTAACGATTGCTGCGATCGCTATAGCACCGCTGCTGTTGAGCCAATCCTGGATGCCATTAAGGCCACTGGTTTCCACTACGCAACTCGCGCTGGTTTGACTATTTCCGTTTGGGATGCCGTTATTCCTGATGATAAGCCCGAGGTTTTGGCTGAGACTCAGGAGCGCGTCAACACTATTAATGAGCGCTATGAGGACGGTTTTTTGACCGAGCTCGAGCGACATAATGAGGTTGTCAATGCTTGGACGGCTTGTACGGAACAGCTGGGTACCGAGATGCTTGAGGGCTTCTCTGGTGACAATCCCATCTACATGATGGCTGATTCCGGCGCTCGAGGCTCAAAAACACAGCTGCGCCAGCTTGCTGGTATGCGAGGCCTGATGGCAGATATGTCTGGTGAGACAATCGACCTGCCCATTAAGTCCAATTTTCGTGAGGGTCTGGAACCCCTAGAGTACTTCATTTCTACCTACGGTGCTCGTAAGGGTCTTGTTGACACCGCATCCCATACCTCTGACTCTGGTTACTTGACTCGTCGTTTGATTGACGTCGCTCAGGATGTTATTGTTCGCGAGGAGGACTGCGGCACTGATGAGGCAGTTTCTTATGACCTCATCAAGCCGGGCGAGAGTGCCGTTGACACCGACCTTGTTGGCCGTTGTGTACTCAATGACATCGTTGCCGCTGATACTGGCGAGGTTATTGTTGCTAGTGGCGAATATGTCGAGTCTGTCGATCAGCTCCAGCGTATGTATGACTCTGGCCTGCGCAAGGTTGAGCTCCGCGCTCTGCTTACCTGCAAGTCTAAGTATGGTGTTTGCCAGAAATGCTATGGCTGGGACCTTTCCACCCGTCGTCCCGTCAATATTGGTACAGCAGTTGGTATCATCGCTGCTCAGTCCATTGGTGAGCCTGGTACTCAGCTGACCATGCGTACGATTCACTCCGGTGGCGTTGCCGGTGCTGACGATATTACGCAGGGTCTTCCTACGGTTGCCCGTATGTTTGACGTTGTTGGCAATGTCAACGAGAAAATTCTGGGTCGTGAGGCCGACTTGGCTCCGTACTCTGGCCGCCTGCGCATTACGCCCGAGCAGACCGAATACCTTATCCAGTTATTGGATCTTGATGATGAGACCCGTGTGCTGGAGGAGTGGCGTGTGCCTGCTTCTGTCCGCTTCATGCCTGGCATGGAGGACGGCGTGGCCGTACGTGCTGGTGATCAGATTACTCGCGGCTTTGTCAACTTCCGCAAGCTTCGTGGCCTCACCGATATCGAGGCGACGATGCACACCTTTGTCAAGTCGGTCAAGGATGTCTATACCTCTCAGGGTGTAGATTTGAACGACAAGCATATTGAGGTTATTGCCCGTCAGATGCTGCGTCGCGTCCGCGTTACTAACCCTGGTAGCTCTACTTACTTGCTGGGTCAGTACGTTGATCGCTACGAGTTCGCTGATACCGTACGCAACATTACCCTTGCTGGTGGCGTCGCACCTGAGGCCGAGCCTGTTATTTTGGGTACGCTCAAGGTTGCAAGTACTGTGGATAGCTGGCTGTCCGCCGCATCTTTCTCGCGCACCGCAGGCATTCTGACTGAGGTTGCTATCGAGGGTGCTACCGACCACCTGCTGGATCTCAAGTCCAATGTCATCATTGGTAAGCGTATTCCTGCAGGTACTGGCCTTGCCGCTTATAACGATGTCGAGCTTACCTATCATGGTCAAAAGATCGATGGACCCACCTCTCCCATGGCTAATAGTCTGCCGGAGTGGGCTCCCGATACTCTCAAGGGTATCGAGGAGAAGTTGCCCAAGCAGCTCGATTGGGTGGGCGATGATTACGGCTATGGCGGTGTCTTCTCCAAGAATGGCCGCACGCTTTCTAGCGAGGATGCCAAGCTGTATCTCTACGATGATCTGGGTGTGTCGCAGCGCTGGACCAACAAGTTCTCCGAGGTGGGTATTGAGACCGTTGGTGATTTGATTGGCAAAAACGAGGATGACCTGCTGCACATTGATGGCATCGGCGCCAAGGCTATCGAGGAGCTACGTGAGGGTCTTGAGGCCCGCGGCCTGCTTTATATCCTGGAGCCCGATGAGGACGAGGCTGACAGCGAGGATCTCTCTCAGTTGTTCAACATGGTTTTCTCGCCTGATGCTGATGTGATGTTGGGTACTGCTGCACCTGCCACCCCAGGCGTTCTTTCCCAGGAGGATTTGATTGGCGGCAGTAGCAGCGACCAGGGTGATGAGGAAGTCATCAACGAGGATCTTGGTTCTCTGCACGACCTTCTCTCTCAGGTTGAACGCCGTGAGGATGAAGAGTAAGGCAGATCTGTTTGCCTACTAGGTGAGATTTATAGGCTTCGAGCCTTGTGTGAGGCGCCTCCCATTTCTTGGATACGAGAAGTGGGAGGTTTTTCATGCGAAACGACTAAGGCTGAGATGCGACGAGGACATGAGACGAATGGCTTGCCCAGAGCGCTAGGGGATACTCCTTCAATCAACACAGCTTTGCCTGTCAAACGCCACATTCTGTTTCAAGCGGCATCGTTCTGCTTGCCAAACGCCACGCATCATTTCAAATAACGCAGCTCTACATGCCAAACGCCACATACTCTTTCAATCAACACAGCTTTGTTTGCCAAAAGCCACACATCTCTTCAATCAGCATCGTTCTGCTTGTCAAAAGCCACGTTTCGTTTCAAACAACACGGCTTTGCTTGTCAAAAGCCACGTTCTGTTTCAGAAAAAATGTCAAAAGCCACAGATCTCTTCAATGGCCTTCACGTTTGCGCAGGTAAATTTTTTGGACATGAAGAGATATGTGGCTTTTGGCTAAAAAAGTGAAGTAGAACGTGGCGTTTGGCATTTGGTATGAAACGTAGTGTGGCTTTTGGTACCCAGCATGAAATGGAACGTGGCTTTTGGTGCCTAGTATGATTCGGAGTATTGCCATCGGCCAAACTGAACCTTTTAAACAAGCTGGATCTTTTAAACAAGCAAAACCCTGCCGCCCAGGAATAGATGGGAAAGCAGAACCTACGATGGGAAAGCAAAACCTACAGCTTGTGGAAGCTCGATGGAAGAAGTATACGCCCGGGTGCGTGGCTTTTTGACAACAGCGAGATATCAGCGTAGATTTACACCTTGCGTCAATCCAGGGATGGGGGTGCTGCCCTGCCCTTGAATAAAAACGGCGGCGTATACCACGCCAGCCTAGCAGATTTCGATTGGGTACGAAGGAGAGAGCTTTGCCTACAATCAACCAGCTCGTCCGTCAGGGTCGCGTACAGCAGCATGCTAAGTCCAAGAACGCTGCCCTCCAGCACAACCCCCAGAAGCGCGGCGTTTGCACCCGTGTCTTCACCACCACCCCCAAAAAGCCTAACTCGGCACTTCGTAAGGTGGCTCGTGTCCGTCTTGTCAACGGCATCGAGGTTACGGCTTATATCCCCGGTGAGGGTCACAACCTCCAGGAGCACTCTATCGTGCTAATCCGTGGTGGCCGTGTTCGCGACCTTCCTGGTGTCCGCTACAAGATTGTCCGCGGCGCTTACGACTGCGCAGCTGTTCAGAACCGCAAGAAGGCTCGTTCTCGCTATGGCGCAAAGCGCGCAAAGTAGTTCCGAACCCTCGGCTAGGATCGCGTTATGCATCCAGCCACCTATTAGCATTCGTTTCGTCGCTTAGGAGATTCACATGCCGCGTCGTGCAGCAGCTATTCGTCGTGAGGTTCAGCCTGACGCCGTTTACAACAACCGTCTCGTTACTCAGCTGATCAACAAGGTTCTTCTTGATGGCAAGAAGGCCACTGCTGAGCGCATCGTCTATGGTGCATTTAATCTGGTCCAGGAGAAGACCGGCGAGGATGCCCTTGCAGTCTTCAAGAAGGCTATGGACAACATTCGCCCGACCCTTGAGGTTAAGCCCAAGCGTGTTGGTGGCGCTACCTATCAGGTGCCTATGGAGGTTAACTCCCGCCGCGCAACCACCCTTGCTATCCGCTGGATGGTCAATTTCAGCCGTGCTCGCAAGGAGAAGACCATGGCAGAGCGCCTAGCCTCCGAAATTATCGATGCCTCCAATGGCGTTGGCGCTTCCGTTAAGCGTCGCGAGGACCTCTTCAAGATGGCAGAGGCTAACCGCGCCTTCTCGCACTATCGCTTCTAATCCGCGTCGAGAAGATACTGAGGAGCATTTTTATGGCTAAAAGCAAATATAGCCTCGAGCAGTTGCGCAACATCGGCATCATGGCGCACATCGACGCAGGTAAGACCACCACTACCGAGCGTATTTTGTACTACACGGGCAAGACCCACAAGATTGGCGAGGTCCACGAGGGTGCTGCAACCATGGACTGGATGGCGCAGGAGCAGGAGCGTGGCGTAACCATTACCTCCGCTGCAACTACGTGCTTCTGGAAAGATCACGTCATCCAGATCATCGACACCCCAGGTCACGTTGACTTTACTGCCGAGGTCGAGCGTTCTCTGCGTGTTCTCGACGGTGCTGTTGCTGTCTTTGACGCTGTCGCAGGCGTTCAGCCTCAGTCCGAGACCGTTTGGCGTCAGGCTTCCAACTACGGCGTTCCCCGCATTGCTTTCATCAATAAGTTTGACCGCGTGGGTGCCGACTTCTTCCATGCTATCGATACCATGAAGGAGCGCTTGGGCGCTAATGCAGTTGCAGCTCAGATTCCTATGGGTTCTGAGTCCAACTTCTGGGGCATCATCGACCTGGTCACCATGGAGGCATGGGACTTCAAGGAAGATGCCAAGGGCATGATTTATCCTGAGGTTATGGATGCCATCCCCGAGGAGTTTGTCGAGCTGGCAAATGAGAAGCGCGAAGAGCTGCTTGATGCCGCTTCCAACTACTCCGACGAGCTTATGGAAGCAGTCCTCATGGAAGAGGACATCGACGTTGACATGCTCAAGGCTGCTCTGCGTAAGGGTATCTTGGCAAATGACTTGAACCTTGTTTTTGTTGGCTCTGCTTACAAAAACAAGGGTATTCAGGAGCTGCTCGACGCTGTTGTCGACTACCTGCCCAGCCCGCTTGATATCGCTGCGACTGAGGGCACCAACCCCAAGACTGGCGAGGTCGAGCAGCGCAAAGCTGATTTCAAGGAGCCCTTTGCAGCTCTGGCGTTCAAGATTATGACCGACCCTTACGTCGGCAAGCTGACCTACTTCCGCGTGTACTCTGGTCGTGCCGATGCAGGTAGCTATGTCTACAACGTCAACAAGGACAGCCGTGAGCGTTTGGGTCGCATCCTTGAGATGAATGCAAACGACCGTGTTGACCGCGAGGAGTGCTCTGCTGGCGACATCGTTGCATGCGTTGGCTTCAAGAACACCACCACCGGTGACACTCTCTGCGACGAGAAGCACCCCATCGTGCTTGAGTCCATTGAGTTTGCAAAGCCTGTTATCGACGTTGCCGTTGAGCCCAAGAGCAAGGCCGAGCAGGAGAAGATGGGCGTTGGCCTGCAAAAGCTGGCCGAAGAGGACCCGACCTTCCAGGTTCACACCGACCATGAGACCGGTCAGACCATCATTGCCGGTATGGGTGAGCTGCACCTCGAGATCATTGTTGACCGTCTCCGTCGTGAGTTCAAGGTCGACTGCAACGTTGGTAAGCCCCAGGTTGCTTATCGTGAGACTGCAGGACATGAAGTCAAGCATATCCAGGGTAAGTTTGTCCGCCAGTCCGGTGGTCGTGGTCAGTACGGTGACGCCATCATCGATATGGAGCCCAACGAGGAGGGTAAGGGTTACGAGTTTATCGACGCTACTGTCGGTGGCTCTATCCCCAAGGAGTACATCCCCTCTGTTGACAAGGGCATCCAGGAAGCTCTGGAGAGCGGCGTAATCGCTGGCTACCCTGTTCAGGACATCAAGGTTACCTTGGTTGACGGTTCCTACCACGAGGTCGACTCCTCTGAGGCAGCCTTCAAGATTGCTGGCTCTATGGCTATTAAGAAGGCCTTGCAGCAGTCCGATCCTGTTTTGCTCGAGCCCGTTGAGCGCGTTGACGTCGAAACCCCCGAGCAGTACATGGGCGACGTCATGGGTAACCTCTCTTCCCGCCGCGGCAAGATTGAGGGCATGGAAGACCGCAGCAATGTCAAGGTCATTCGTGCCAAGGTGCCTCTGGGCGAGATGTTTGGTTATGCTACCGACCTGCGTTCTCAGACGCAGGGCCGAGCAAGTTACACCATGCAGTTCGACAGCTATGAGCCCGTCCCCAAGAGCATCAAGGACGAAATCATCGCCAAGAACGGCGGCACCGCTTCTTAAGTCAACGACCGAGCATAAAGCTCACCGATGGAGGTACCAAAAGTGTCAAGCCAGAAGATTAGGATCCGCCTCAAGGGCTACGATCACGAGGTCGTCGACCAGTCCGCCAAGCTTATTGTCGAGACCGCTCAGAAGACCGGCGCAAAGGTTGCAGGCCCTATCCCCCTGCCTACCGAGCGCAATCTCTACACCGTCATTCGTTCGCCGCACAAGGACAAGGACAGCCGTGAGCAGTTTGAGATGCTCACCCACAAGCGTCTGATCGACATCGTCGATCCTGGTGCGTCTACGGTTGATTCGCTGATGCGTCTCGACCTTCCCGCAGGCGTCGACATCGAGATCAAGCTCTAAGCAGAGCAGACCTCGCGTCTAGCAAGCAAGTTTCAGCCCTGTCTTCCTTTGGGAGGCGGGGCTTTTCTTGTACGCAGGGGAGAAGGTGGGCGGTTGAGGAAACGCGGCATCCAGATGAGGAGTAAGCACCGCTGACGGAATGTATAGGCAAAACCCAGCAAAAGCGCGCTGCTGCCCACGTATGATGGGAAATTGACCAAGAGCGTTGGGGATGCTTTTGCCATCTCGAAAATCCGTGAGGGGGAGCTATGTACGACGTCGCCATCATTGGCTGCGGTGTTATTGGCGCCGCATGTGCATATGAGTTGTCGCACTACGACCAAAGCGTTGTAATTTTGGAAGCAAAAAACGACGTCGCAGCAGGTACAACAAAAGCTAATAGTGCCATCCTACATGCAGGTTATGATCCCGCCCCTGATACATGGATGGGTAAGTTGAATGTTCGTGGCGTAAGGCTTGCGCGTGATATTTGTCAGCGTCTTGATGTTGGCTACAAGCAATGTGGCAGCCTTGTTGTTGCATTTAGTGAAGCAGATCTTCCCACTCTCGAGGCTCTCTATCAGCGCGGTCTCGCCAATGGTGTGCCAGGTATTGAGCTAGTGGATGCGGCGCGCGCACATGAGCTAGAGCCTGAGTTATCCGATGCAGTGGTCGGTGCTCTTTGGGCCCCTACTGCCGCCATTGTCAATCCGTGGGAGTTTGCCCTTGCTATGGCAGAAGTTGCTGTGCGCAATGGTGCTGAACTGCGCCTTCGTGCTCAGGTGACCGCCGCCACACGTACGTCTGCTGGTACGTTTGAGCTTACTGTGCCCCAAGGTATTGTCAGCGCTCGCACCGTTATTAATGCCGCTGGTGTTGCAGCTGGTCAGGTTCATAATCTTATTGCGACCCCAAGCTTTCACATTACGCCAACGCGTGGCCAGTACCACCTGCTGGATCACAGCTCGGCAGGCATTGTTCGCCATGTTGTCTTCCAGTGTCCCAACGAGCGCGGCAAAGGTGTGCTGGTGGCGCCTACGGTACACGGCAACGTAATAGTTGGTCCTGATGCAGAGCCTCTGCCCGACGACCAAGCAGACAATACCGCCTGCACAGCGGCAGGTCAGGACTTTGTTGCACAGCAAGCCCTGCTTTCCATACCAAAGCTCAATCTCCGCGATAACATCCGCAACTTTGCAGGCATTCGTGCCAATGTTGATTCTGGCGACTTTATCATTGGGGAAGCCCCTGATGTCCCAGGCTGGTTTGACCTTGCAGGTATGAAAAGCCCTGGTCTTAGTTGCGCTCCCGCAGTTGCCGAAGTTGCAAGTGACTGGCTAGCCGATTGCGGTATCCGTGGTGCAAAAAAACAAGACTATCAAGATGGCCGCACTCATATTCGTTTTGTTGAGCATACGCCTGATGAGCGCGCGCGGCTAGTTGCCCAGGATCCCGCTTATGGCCGCATAATTTGCCGTTGCGAAACGGTAACCGAGGCAGAAATCATCCAAGCCCTTCACGAGGAAATTCCAGCCACAACGATTGATGGTGTTAAACGTCGTGCTGGTACGGGCATGGGTCGCTGCCAAGGAGGCTTCTGCGGGCCGCGCATTCTTGAGCTCATCTGCCGAGAATTGGGCATGAGTCCATTGGAGGTTTTGCAAGACGAGGACGGCTCGTATGTCTTGGATTCTTTGGCAAAGGGAGGGGAGTGATGGCCATGCAAACACAGACAAACATACAGCACAATACTCCCTATGAGCTGATTGTTGTTGGCGGCGGCCCTGCCGGTCTTGCTGCTGCAAATGCTGCATGGCAAGCAGGATTGCGTCGCGTGCTTATCGTCGAGAGAGATCGCGAGCTGGGTGGCATCCTCAATCAATGCATTCACAACGGTTTTGGCCTACATCGCTTTGGTGACCAGCTGACTGGTCCTGAATATGCCGAGCGTTACGAGAATATGGTGTCAGAAACGGGCGTTGAAGTTGCCCTCGACACAATGGTTCTCTCAGTTGAGCCCGCGGCTATACCTACTTTGGATGCGGGAGAAAAACCCCTCCATCACGTTCATCTTATCTCTCAGGCTGAGGGTTATCGTGTTCTTGCCACTCAGGCAATTATCCTTGCAATGGGCTGCCGTGAACGTACTCGTGGAGCTATAGGCATTCCTGGCACACGCCCCGCGGGTATTTATACTGCTGGTACTGCTCAACGCTATATCAATATGGAGGGCTTTCTTGTTGGCAAGCGAGCAATTATTTTAGGCTCAGGGGATATAGGTCTGATTATGGCGCGACGTATGAGTCTTGAAGGTGCACATGTTGCAGCGGTTGTTGAGCTCATGCCCTATTCAGGGGGTTTATCACGCAATATTGTGCAGTGCTTGGACGATTTTGGTATTCCGCTGCTGCTTGCACATACCATCGTAGATATTCGTGGTCACAACCGTGTTGAACAAGTTGTTGTCGCAGAGGTTGGTCCCGATAACAAACCAGTGGCAGGTACCGAGCAGACCTTCGATGTGGATACGGTCTTACTTTCCGTCGGTTTGCTTCCCGAAAATGAGCTTACGCGCCAAGCGAATATTCCGCTAGACCCCCGCACGCGTGGTGCCATCGTATTTGAGGACATGCAAACCCAGGTGCCAGGTATTTTTGCTTGTGGAAATGTTGTTCAGGTGCATGATCTTGTTGACTTTGTTAGCCAAGAAGCAGAGCTTGCTGGGATAGCAGCAGCTCACTTTGTGCAAGAGGCAAACGATGAGGATGTAATAGCGCCTGTGGTGGATCTTGTGCCTGGCGATGGTATCTCATATGTTTTGCCGCAGCGCATCCGTGTCAGGGAAGGACAAACAGTAGATCTGTCCTTCCGCGTACACAAGCCGATGGGTCGCAGTCAGGTATATTTGCATAGTGAAACTACCGAAATAAAGACATTCCGTCGTCAGCGTATGGTACCAGGAGAGATGGAACATGTTAAGCTGCGTACAGCAGATCTTGTCGCATTCACCGCAGGAACCCTAAAACTTTCAGCTCGGGAAATAGGTGAATAGTTATGACAAATGTATTACATGGATCTCATCGCGCCGTTATATTAACCAAAGCAAGGGGTGACCAGTCATGACAGAAGTAATCTGCACGTGCTGCCCTCAGGGTTGTCACCTGCAAGTTGACGAGGAAAATGGATATGCCGTTACTGGTAACGGTTGTAAACGTGGTGCCGTCTATGGCCCGCAGGAACTGCAACATCCGGTACGTATTGTGACTTCAACGGTTGCGATTGCCCATGCGGCTCATCCTACGTTACCCGTGAAAACTTCAGCTGAGGTGCCCAAAGAGTGCATGAAAGATATTGTTGCAGCACTCCGTGAAGCAGAGGTTTGCTCTCCAGTTCATATGGGCGATGTGGTGCTTGCCAATGTCTGCAACACGGGTGTCGATGTTGTTGCGACGCGGTCAATGTAGTGCTAGAGAAATATCATGGATAAGGCATGTATATTTCCTTTACTGGGTACAGCATTTGAACCTGGGCATTGCGAGGAAACCGTTGAGCAGTATTTGCTTGAAGGACATCACGAATGTCATTGTATTGCAGAGTCAGAACTTAATTTTTTGCGCGGCTTTGAGAAGCCGACAATGCTAGAGCTTCAAATGCTTACACAATCCTCTGACCCATCAGTAAGGCTTTGTGCCCAATATTTTCATGCTTTTTCTTTACTTTTTGACAACAAAATAGCAGAGTCACATACTGTCTTTCTCGATATTGAGCGTGGTGCTGCGCAGTATAAGGTAAATGGCAGCTACGATGTTTCCACGCATTTTGGCAAAATGTATGCATTTGTGGCGCAGTCCGCGCAAATTACTACACACCTTGATTTACTAGGAGTTCGTAGTTTTCAACCGCTTCGTGCGCTTTGTAGCTTGCCAATACCATTTCAGATGTATTCAGGCTATTGCGCGGCTTATGCAGCGCATGTCGAGCAGCGCTATGAATATGCATTAGGTATTGTGGACTCGTTCCTTGCTTTGGCGGAACAAGAATATCCTATTGCTGAGGCATACTTACATATGCTTGCTGCGATTGAGTACATTTGCTTACATAAAGTAAATGATGCTCGCCGTGAATTTGAACGTACCGTTGAGCTGATATTACCTGATAGATTAATTTCGATTCCGTCGATATATCATAGCATGTTATCTGGTCTGGTAGAGGTGTGTATGCGTGATACATACCCTGATGAATATCGCCAAATAGTTGACGCATCTTCACGTTATTACACTGTAAGAAAAAAGCTCATGAAAATGTATATGGTAAACGTACCTGAATTTGGACTTAGTGCCGTTGAGTGGTCTATTGCCACACTAGCATCACGCGGTTGGAAGAATGCAGACATTGCATCTTATATGGGTGTTTCATTAGGTACAGTCAAACGTGTTTTATCGATTGTATTCAATAAATTAGGTGTAACTAAGCGCAGTCAACTTAGAGCAATGCTAAGTAGTTAGTAGTAATTTCATATTTTGATAAGGGTCAAAAAATTATAGAAGAAAATATAGCCATTTTTTTAATAAAACGGCCATGTTTTTTTTTTTCAATGCCTTAAAGTACTTCTTTATAAAGTACTTCTTTACTTACATAAGGAGATTTGTGCAAGTGTGTCGGATCGTGTCGCAGTAAGCCTGTACGAAAAAGAGACTATATATTAAATTCTCAGGTGGTGCTCAAAGTGAAAAAGACCAGAATCGTACAAATCCTAGGCGTCCTTTTCCTTATCTTTGTTTGCTGGGTTATTGGGTCGCTACATTCTGCAGATACATTAGCTTGGGCCAAACAAGATGATACCAATGTAACTCTAAGCGCAGTGCTGGATGATGGCATAAGTATTATCATAGAGGGATCGAGAGATATATTGCCTGAGGGTACTACCGTTAAGGCACGTAATCTTGATGAGCAGGAATCGCTTACGGCGATTGCAAATAGCATCGGTGCCAACGAGATAGATATAAGTAGTCTCAAAATAATTGAAGTATCATTACTCGATGTCCAGGGACAAAAAATTCAGCCTAGCAGTTCTGTTACCCTTACTTTCTCCCAAATGGGATTAAAAAACGATGCCGCATTTGTTTGGCGTGTAAGTAAAAATAGCGATGGTAGTTATAAAACTGAAAAAGTACCCACTAAAGAAGCCAATGCAAATAAGCTTATTGTCGAGACTGACCAACTTTCAACCTTTGCGGTTGCGTCTAAGCTAGATGTCAAAACTTCCGCAGAAGATACTAGTGATGACACAGATTCCCTTTCACAGAACAATACTTCACATGAAGATGCCATAGGGGAAAACCCTGATCATCTTGCTGCGCCAGAGAAAGCAGCTCAGATTGCTATCGATGAGAATATTTTGCCAGAAACTGATTTTGGAAATCCTCTCGCGATTATACCTAAAATGTTCTCTCGCTATACATCTGCTCTAGCAAGAGAAGGGACGACTTCGAGTGGCCCAGTAATTGGAGTAGATCATCCAGAAAATCCTGGCGATGCCATGCTCTTCAAATCAGTTGAGCCAGTTGCTGGGATGGTTAATACTTGGGATGTAACCCTTCGTATTGAAGGTAAAGACAATCCCAAGACAAGCGATATCGTCTTAGTTATTGACCGTTCTGGTAGTATGCGAGACCACGGTCGTATGTCGAGTGCTAAGGCAGCAGCTCGTGATCTTATTGCGGCTTTGCTTCCTAGTGAATATACACGTATCGCTGTTGTATCTTATGCGTCTGATGTTTCGGTTAATCAAGGACTTACTAACAATACTAGTAGTCTTACATATGCTATTAATAATCTGTCTGCTACTGGTGGTACTTTTACACAGGCCGGCATTAGGCAGGCAGAAGCGCTATTAGACAATTCTTCCGCAGATTACAAACATATTGTGTTGCTCTCTGACGGCGAGCCAACATTTAGCTACAGAATTGATAGGCCTCAAAACTATCTGCAGCGGGTTGGTGACCACTATGAGACAAGTACTGCAGTCCCTGAAGATGCATTTCTTTATCCACGTAGAGTGGGAAATGGCAATAGTATTTATACTTATATGGGATGGGGCAAGAATTATTACAACCATGGTAATAGCACTATTGCAGAAGCAGGTTTTGCCAAGGATGATGGCTATGTTATGTGGACCATTGCACTGGAAGCCGGTGCAACAGGCGATAGAATCCTTAGCGATATAGCGTCGCCTGATAAGGCGTATGTTGCAACCCCTGATCAATTACAGGAGATATTCCAAGCGATTGCAGGAAAGATAAATAGTGCCGTTAAAGACGCTTCGGTCTCTGATCCGATGGGCACAGGCTTTGTTATTCCTATTGGAAGCGTAAGTGATATTCAAGCGACACAAGGAGAAGCAACCTACGATACTGCAACGAGAAAGATTAACTGGAATATTGGAACGTTGACTAAGCCCATAACTACTGGGTCAGATATCAAGTATGCCGAGATACATTATCGAGTAGAGATCGATGACGGCATACTTAATGCTCAAGGTGAGGATGGAAATTATTCAACTAATGGTAATGCAACAGTGAAATATACTGATGCAGCAGGCGATGAACAGGAGAAAGTATTCCCTGTTCCGAAGGTGGACCCCATTCTATTAATCATTGAAAAGCATCTTTATGATAAGAATGGCAATGAAGTTACAAACAGTGATGACCAAGTATTTTCCATTCGCATAACTAGTGATCGAGGATATGACAAAACTTATCAGCTCAAGGCTGGAGAGCGTAAGGTTATGACCAATATCCGCCTTGAAGATATCTATACAGTAGAGGAAGTGGGATACCCAGCAGGTAAGAGTGCAGCTGATTATCTAAGTGAATGCAATATATATAATGCTGCAACTAATACTTTTAAGATTCGTCAGAGTTCTCCTGATTCACCGGTTTCCATTACCAATCGTGAGATTCCTACGCTCACACTCAAAAAGCAAGTGACAGGAACGCTTGGAGATAAGACAAAAAAGTTTAACTTCAATCTATCTATCAAACGAGACTCTACAACTATCCTTGACGCTGTGCAGATTAGCCTTGCAGATGGTGAGTCTAAAAACATCAAAGAAGTCCTGCCAGCTGGTGTAGTTTTGCAGCCCAAGGATAAAATAGTTATCACGGAAACTTCAGGAGATGGTTACAATATCACCTACACCATTGATAACGGATCTATACAAGATGGTACGGGTGCAACAGCCACATTTTCCCTTCTAGGTGATACAACAGTATCATTTAAAAACGAGAAAATGGACGTACCTCTGACAGGCTTAACAAGCCTAACTGGTAATTCAGTTTTGCCACAGGTCATCGCACTTGGAGGAGCAATCTCGATACTATCCGTTGTTATTACGCGTTATCGTGGTTTGAAACGGGAGGAGTGATGCCCCAGCATATTGCAGCTCATGACCCCACCAGTCAGCCCATCACAGATATGGTTAAGCAAGAAAAAAGTAATCCATCTTTAGTTGCTGAATTGATTTTACTGGCTCTTAAGTTGGCATTTGTCGTGGGTTTTGTTGCCATGGTGTTCTTGTTTCTCTTTGGTATCGTACAGGCTCCTGATGAAAGTATGGCTCCGGCACTACGTGAAGGCGATTTAGTTGTGTTTTATCGCCTGCAGAAAGACTATATAGCGGGAGATGTAGTGGTGGTACATGATGGGCAACAAACAGAGCTGCGACGGGTTATTGCGGTAGCAGGCGATGTGGTAGATTTTTCGGAAGATGGCTTGGTAATTAATGGCTATCGTCAGAGTGAAAAAAGGATCTACGTCGAAACCTTGCCATTTTCAAAAGGTATTAGCTACCCAGTGACGGTAGATAAAGGACAGGTCTTTGTAATGGGTGACAATCGTCCTGAGTCAAAGGATAGCAGGCTATACGGTCCGGTCGAGATTGACTCGGGTACTGAAGGCGAGGTAATGACGGTCATTCGAAGAAGAAATTTTTGAGGACCGTTTACATAGATGGGTAGGACGCGCGATGTCGCGCTTCATGGAAGGGAATAAAAATGAAGGAACAGAGAAAGATCGCAGGTATCGCGCTTGCTGCCTTACTTGCTTTATCGCTTACCCCCGTGAGCGCTCATGCAATTACTGCTGTTGATATTCCTAATGTCGAAAAAACACTTAATTCTAATCCTGGCACCAAAGTAACTGCCACATTTAAGTTTGAAGCTACGCCAGTTGCATTGAGTACTGGCCACGGTAATGAAAAGACATATATGGATGGTCCCGATGTCACCATTAATGACATCACACTTACTGACGCTACAAGCACCGAAAATAATAATGGCTCTACCAGTATTGTTTTTAGCAAAAATGGCAAGACTGGCGAAGCTGCCTTTCCTCATGCAGGTATATATGCTTGGACGATTAAAGAGACGCCAAATACCTATAACGGTATAGGTACGGTTGATTATGACTCTCAGGTATATACGCTCATTGTTTCAATGGGCAATGGCGGCGATAACCCAACATATGAGTCTGTAGTGGTCGTGAAAGGTGAAGCAACAAGCGTAACGAACGACAATAAGGAAAGCGGTGGCACAATTCCTTTTGTGAATAAATACACCAAGAAGACCAATGATGATCCTGCTAAGAATGTAGACCTAAAAATTGATAAGAAGGTCACAGGCAATCAGGGCGATAAGACCAAGATGTTTGACTTCACCATCACCTTTACCGCACCCGACGTTCTGCCTAACGGTAAAGATGCTGCTACCGTACTCGATGACATTACCGCGGCGGTTGCCAATGGTGCCGAGGTGACCCCTCAGGCAGCAAGTGGTACCACACGCACCTTTACCTTTAAGGCACACAACGCTTCTGATGTGACCTTCCAGGGCATACTTGAGGGTACCACCTATACTATTTCTGAAACTGCAGTAGATGGTTATACCCAGTCATATAGTGCGGTTGCAAATGGTCAGACTTCTCAAGAACAAGCTAATTTGCTTATTGGTGAAAATGAAAATAAAGGTACGATGACCAATACGTACGACGACGTGACTCCTACTGGTCTTGTGCTCAACAATCTTCCCTTCATTTTGATGGGCAGCGTGGCAATTGCTGGCGTAGTGCTCTATGGTGCTGCAAAGAGGAAGCTTGAGCAGTAAATGAATCAGCAGCTACCCCGTCGGCTGGCGCGCGGTGTCATTCGACTTACAAATTGGTTGGTCGATGGGGTAGTACTCTCTGTTTTGATGCTGGTACTTTGTTTTACAGTATATGCGGTACTAGACAACAATCGAGTGGTAACGCAGGCAGATAGCGAGCAATACGAGTCATATCGTCCAAAATCAAACGATGATCCAAGTTTTGATGAGTTGGTCGCCGCAAATTCGGATGTGTTGGGGTGGTTGACCTTATATGGGACGGGGATCGATTATCCTCTTGTCCAAGGTACAAACAATAGTGAGTATCTTAATGTCAACCCTATGGGAAAGTTTGCCCTATCAGGTACCCTTTTCTTGGACTTTCGCTGCAAACGGGATTTCTCTGCACCAAGTACAATTATCTTTGGGCACCACATGGAAAATTCTCTTATGTTTGGGGACCTAGATAAGTATGGAGACGCTGCATACTTTAACAAGCATCGTTTTGGAAACATTTATTTTGGCGGCAAAAATCATGGTGTAGAAGTATGCGCCTATTTGCTTGTGGATGCTTACGACAAGGTGGTTTATAGCACTACGGTAGGAGTTTCTCCAGCTACAGAAGAGTTTCTCGCCTATCTCAAGAAAGCAGCAAAGTACTGGACTGATGGAACTCTAAGTAGTGATGATCACATACTTGTGTTGTCTACCTGCGGATCAGGTACCAATGATCGTCATGTTGTTATCGCAAAGATTGTGGATAGAACGTTTGACAATTCTTACATCGAAAAAAGCGTAGAGCGTAGTTTGAGCGGAACAGTTGGTAAGGGGCTTGCCCTCTGGGCAAAAATTGGCTTGGGACTTTTGGTATTTCTGCTACTTGCGTGGGTCGTAGGCGCTCCCACACGTAAGCGAGATAAAAAGATCCGTTAGACAAGAGAGGATGAACTGTCATGAAAATCAGAGTAAAGAAAAAAGCGCTCAGCTCTGTTTTTGCTATGCAGCTATTTGTCCTGTGCCTGACGATGTTAGCGATTTCCCCCGCGACAAAGGCATATGCCGATGGTTCAAGCGAGCCGTTAACAATACGTCAAAGTGTTACGACAAAAGGAAATGTGCCTGAAGATTTGGACTTAGCTTTCAACTATGAGTTGATTGCGGAGGAGAATGCGCCGCTACCTATCAATTGTTCAGGTTCTTCTTGCGTCTTTGAACTGTCTGGCAATCAAAGCAAAACATTTACCTTGACAGTAGATGACACACAGACGGGCTCAGATGTCCTAATCTTTCCAAAGACAGGGGTATATATCTATCAGATACGTTGTACAACTGAGCCTTTTGAGGGCAAGGGCATTTTGAGTGTCGATAACGATGTGTATCGTATTCGTGTTGCTGTCGAAAATGATGGGGATGCAGGTCTACGAGTAGGCTGGGTCGAGATTAAAGACGAAAAAGGGGAGAAACCCGAAAGTATTGTTTATACCCATTCCTACGAAGGTGTAGAGCAGCCTAAAAAACCTGGTAAACGTCTTAGCATCTTTGGCATAAAGCTACCTCAGACAGGCGATGCTGTATGGGGACTTATCCAAATGAGTGCTACGATTTGCGCTGTTGGTGTGGTGCTCATCGTAATTGGTGTTGTAGGCCGTCGTCGCAAACGTAATCAAAAATAGCTTTTTATACCCAAAAATTGCGCTTACAGTAGTTAGGCCCTACCGTTCGCATGGGAGCTAAGATCGAGCGTATGGCGTATTTTCTATAATGAAAATACGCCATACATATTTGACTAAGCACCTGTCACGAGGGGACTGTCATGTCTGATTTGCGCTACGTCATTGCTCTAGATCAAGGAACGACTTCTAGTCGTAGTATTGTTTTTGACCAAAATCAGCAGGTAGTTGGCGTGGCACAGCGTGAGCTTACGCAATTTTTTCCTGAAGAAGGCTGGGTTGAGCATGACCCCAGTGAAATCTGGGCAAGTCAGATTGGCACGATGAACGAAGCTGTTGCGGTGTCGGGTATTGACCCCTCCTGTATTGCTGCAGTTGGTATCACCAATCAGCGTGAGACAACCGTTATTTGGGATCGCGCGACCGGGGAACCTATCTACGATGCTATCGTCTGGCAATGCCGTCGCACGGCGGGAATTGTTGATGAATTAATGTGCCAACCAGGCATGAAAGCGCATATCCGCGCCACAACGGGTCTGCTTCCTGACGCCTATTTTTCTGCAACCAAAATCCGTTGGATCCTTGACCATGTTTCTGGTGCTCAGTCGCGCGCCGAGCGTGGTGAGCTTGCCTTTGGCACTATTGATTCTTGGCTGGTTTGGAAGCTTACGGGCGGCGCGGCTCATATTACTGATGTGACTAATGCCAGTCGTACCATGCTCTATGACATCCACCGCCTTGACTGGGACGATGCAATTTTGCGTGCCCTTGATATTCCGCGCGCGCTACTGCCCGAGGTGCGTTCCAACAGCGAAATTTACGGTTACACCGATTTCATGGGTCAGCGAATTCCTGTTGCAGGCATGGCTGGCGACCAGCAGGCAGCGCTATTTGGTCAAGCTTGTTTTGATGTAGGTGATGCAAAGTGCACCTATGGTACCGGCTGTTTTTTGTTGATGAATACAGGTGACAAGGTTATAACCAGTGAAAATGGTCTACTTTCTACTATTGCCTGCCAGATTGATGGCAAGACAAGCTATGCGCTTGAAGGATCGGTATTTGTGGGTGGGTCATTGATTCAATGGCTGCGCGATGGCCTTGGCATTATTCGCAACAGCTCCGATACAGGCAAACGTGCTGCAAACGTGCCTGACACGGGCGGCGTATATTTGGTGCCAGCCTTTACTGGTCTTGGAGCGCCATGGTGGGATATGTATGCGCGCGGCACAATAGTCGGCATTACGCGTGGTACGACTGCAGACCATATCATTCGCGCAGCTGATGAGGCTATTGCGTATCAGGTTGCTGACTTAGTACGTGCGATGGAGGCTGATACAGACTCGCCGCTGACTGCGCTCCGCGTTGATGGAGGAGCTACTCGCGATGCATTTCTCATGCAGTTCCAGTCTGATATTTTGGGCAAGCAGGCCCTGCGCCCACGCATCCTTGAGACAACGGCACTAGGTGCTGCTTGTTTAGCGGGGCTTGCCACAGGCGTGTGGGATGGCCTTGATGACATCAAACAACGATGGAGCTTGGGTCATCGCTTTGATCCGGCGATGGATGCAGCGCACGCGCAACAGCTGGTCGATGGATGGCATCGTGCTGTAGACCGTAGCCGCGGATGGATTCAACCTGCATAGACGTCTAGGTTATACCCTCGGCATATCTGGTTTGTTGTACCACATCAAAGTGCTGTGGCAAGTAACTAAAGCTATTCGGTTACCACTGCTGTGCCCGAGACGGTTACCATGAGCATACTGCCGTCCTCGCCGAGAGCTTCATAGTCATAGCGCGCGCCAACAACAGCATTGGCGCCCATTGCAAGGGCGCGCTCATTCAGTTCGGCAAGAGCGGTTTCACGTGCCTCAATAAGTTCTTCTTCATAGCCTGTAACGCGACCTCCAATAAAGTTGCGGAAGCCTGCAGCAAAATCACGTGCAAAATTAATGCCTGCAATAACCTCCCCAAAAACAAGGCCCTTGTACTCTTTAATGCAATGTCCCTCGATGCTGGGTGTTGTGGTGATAATCATGGCAATCTCCTTCTCGTGCTTACTTTAATAAATTGTATTTTATGGGAAAGGTTTTCCACGTATGCGAACTTTACTTTTCTGCATGAGTTTGCAGGCGTAGTGATTTAACTTTCGCAGGATAATATCGACCATTAGCGGAATATGTAATGAGAAACGATACAATTATTCCGAATTTCATTAGACTCATAGCTAAGCTTCGCAGCGAAGATGAATACTCTTTTGAATGAGAACTTACAAAGGAGAAAGAAGCTTCATCATGAGCATTCAGATAAAAACTAGCGATGATTCAATGACGGAAAGTAAATGCTATTTTGAGAGCAACGGCAAATGGCCTAAGTGGACAAAATTCCTTGACTATTTTTCACGGGTTTGGCTCGTAGCAATACTTGCCTATTTAGTGGCTTTTCTTTGGCTATTGGTGGAGTTTTCACAAGGTAAAAATTCTATAGTACTAGCATTTCATTTTTTGATAGGCATTTGCCTTTTGACACCGTGGTTTGGCATCTCACGCGAGCTTTTTCATATTTTTTCGGCTATCACTGATAATGGAACTCCCTTTACAAGAGGTATCGTAAAGAGCTTATACCGTATGAGTCTCTTTCTTTTTGCTTTGCCGATCATTCAAATATTGGTGCAAATAGTGGTCGGAAGGCTGATACATGGACATATTCCTCTTTTTACTGTTTCGCTGGGATATGGGGGGATGCCAGACCTCAATGACTTATTTTATTCAGAAGCAGCCCAGCCAGCTATTGTGATTGGTATTGCATCGTTTTTGGTACCTGGAGTTGTTGCCATCCTTGCGAAGGTATTCTCCTATGGATGTGAATTACAAGATGAAGCAGACTATACCGTGTAGGGAGATTAGTGTATATGTTGGAAACTGCCTGAGTAGTATAACTATGTCCATTATTCTTCATGTAGATGACCTGTTGCGAAAAAAGGGCTGTACGGTACAAGAACTCGCTGATGCAGTAGGAATCTCGCGTGTCAACATGTCCCATATCAAAACAGGAGATATTCGTGCTCTGCGTCTTACCACATTAGATGGTATCTGCGACTTCTTTGATTGTCAGCCCGGCGATGTGCTTGAACACACTCTCGACGATATCGACTAGTTTTGCTGCACCGTTATTTTGTCAGCTGGCCTGCATTTTAGGCGGTCTATATTGTTAGCTGACTCCGCTCATTGTTCGCATAATTTTGTGTTTTCTGCTGGCACAGCGCTATGTCTACGTCACCCTCCACTGTTCTTCATGCGTATTGGCTTCTTTTTCATTGCGGTCTCAAAAAATGATTCGCATTCGCTATCACGTCCGAAAAAAAGGTTCCTAATTCATCATCACGTCCGAAAAGGGTTCATTTTTCACTTTTTGCTCTACAAAACGCCTGATAAATTTAACGTCGAAAAAGAAATAGGAACCAAATTGGATTGCGACGGTGGTTTTATGAACCTTTTTCAGGATGGCAGCAGCAGTGTTGTCGGACGGATGATGTGTAGTGGAAGAGGATACCTCTCTTAATACTGAGAGTTCTAAGATGTTGGAGCCAAGGGATTAAGTGTGTCTCTTTGGATATAGCTAGCCTTAGGGAACTTATAAGAAGCAAGATAAGAAGAGCCGTAATGTGCGGGGGCAAGAAAGGTCTAGCAGCACATACTAAATAAGAGATTTAAATTGATGAAGACAATCCTTGTAGTTACTATTGGCGTATTTCGTGCAGAAGAATGTATCAAAATATAACAAAACAATTACTGAACTCATCAAATCTTTGTCACTAACTTTTCCAAATCCTACACAATAGAAGAAAGATAGAAACAGAAAAGTTTAAAAAGAGCCGTTTACCGACAAAAATAAGCCACTTCCGATATGTATTATATTTTAACAAAACAATACAATACAAAAAATGTATCTTATATATATTAACCGTGCCTACGACGGGAGATTTTCAGGACGAAGAAAGGATCGATCATGATGTTCTGGATTGAGTTCGCAGTGCTCCTAGTCATTATTTTTTGGGGCATCAAAGTTGGAGGTGTATTTCTAACACTTGCGGGAGGCATTGGTGTTTTTATTTTTACCTTTATCTTTAAGGCTCCCATTGCTGATCCTCCTCTTGTTGTACTACGCATTATTCTTTGTGTCGTACTTGCCGGTGGAGCAATGCAGGCGGCGGGCGGTATTGAATATCTTGTTGCACTTGCTGAGAGGATCCTTCGTAAGCATCCCAAGTCGATTACAATTTTTGCACCTCTTGTTTCTTGGGTTTTTGTTTTTTGCTGCGGCACTGGTCATATAATCTGGAGTCTCCTGCCTATCATCAATGAAATCGCAATCGAAAACGATGTTCGTCCAGAGCGGCCAATTGCAGCTTCCATTGTTTCAAGTCAAAATGCTATCTGTGCAACCCCGCTTTCTGCTGCGACAGCTGCTCTCATTGGATTTCTTGCTGAATACGCAAGCATCAATCTCATAAGCCTTTTGCTCGTAATTATTCCTGCCACTCTTTGCGGATCTGTCGCAGCTGGTATCTTTATGTACCGGAAAGGTAGGGAGCTGGCTGATGATCCCGAATTCAGGCGCCGTGTTGCTGCAGGTGAATTTGCGCATGAAGAGACCAAAGGCAACAAGGAGAAAGCAATTGACTTCTCTCATTTTACTAGGGGAGCAAAGCTGTCCGTAGGTGTATTCATTGCTGGAATGATTGTTATTGTTTTGCTCGGTACTATTCCTGCACTTCGTCCTATGCTTGTCGATGGCACTATCCTTGGCATGACTGACATTATTCAAATATTCATGCTTATGGCTGCGGCTGTTATTTGCTTGACGATGGATGCAAAACCAGAGGACATTATGAAAACCCAGGTGTTCCAGTCTGGTGTATTTGCAGCTGTTGTTGTCATCGGTTTATGCTGGGTTGTCAATATCTTTATCGGCGCCCAAGCGACCTATCTTACAGATGTAATTTCTAAGTTTACCGATCAATATCCCTGGATTTTCATCATTGCTTGCTATCTTGTTGCCAATATTACCACTTCACAGGGTTCCACCACTGCCATAGTCATTCCACTTGGCATTGCTCTTGGTATCAGTGTACCCATGCTTGTCGCCGGATGGGTACTTGTGGGGTCTCACTTCCTAATTCCTGCAGCTTCTGAAACCCTTGCCGCACCATCTTTTGATACTGCCGGGACCACTAAAGTTATGAGTTTTACGCTTCCTTCAATCGTGATGGCACTTGTTGATTGTGGCGTAGCTTTCCTCCTTGGTTCCGTGATACTTTAGCGGGTTTTCGGACCTTATGGCTTAGCGCTGTAAGGTCCCGTTGAAAGGGGCCGCTCATGAAATTTACGCTTATGAGTTACCATTATCTGCGTTATCCTTTGCGCGCTTACCTTGATAAGATGGAGCGGCTGCCGCTTGATGGACTCGACCTTTACTGCGTAGCTCCACAACTAAATCCTTTTGACTACCGGCTTGGAGATCTCATCCAGCTTGATCGTGATATCAAAGCTCGCCATCTCACTCCGTATGTTCTCACTGCTGAAAACTGTGCTTATCCCGTGAACTTGGCAACCTCGAATACAGTTACTTGGGAGTCAACAGTTCGCTACTACCAGCGACTTATTGATACAGCTGCTTTCTTGGATGCACCAAATATTCAGGTTTGTCCGGGATCCAGTTATTTTGATGATGATGTAGCTGCAGGGTGGGATAGGCAGGTTAAAGCGTTTCAACAGCTTACAACCTACGCAAGACGCAAGGGAGTAAATATCTTCCTTGAGACTTGTAAAACCACCACTACAAATTTAATCGTAACAAGCAAAGAGCTAGCTCGTTTCATCGCAGATGTAGGAGCAGATAATCTACTGGGTCTTTCCGACACCGATCAAATGGCGCTTGCGGGTGAGACTATTGACGACTACATAGATAACCTGGGTAATCGTTATGGATTTGTTCATTTTTCCGATAGTGATCACACAATACCTGGCACAGGAAATCTTCCCATGAAAAAGTATTACGAAGCACTCATTCGCCGTGATTATCACGGTTGGATTTCATCTGAGCTTTGCAGTAGGGATTACTACCGTAATCCTGATATGGCAACTGACTTGTATATCAATTACTTAAGATCTACCTTGGGGGCATGGTCATGAAGTTTATTCCTATGACACTGCACTATCTTCGCTACAGTACAAAAAAATGGCTTGACAAATTTGAACAATCACCTTTTGATTCTTTTGACCTATATATGAGCGCCCCTCAGCTCAATGCCTTTGACTATCCATTAGGAGATTTGATTGAGCTGGATCGTGAATTGCGTCGCCGTAAACTTTCCGTATACTCAATCACACCTGAGAATTGTACTTATCCATGTAACTTTGGCACGCAAAATCGCGAGACGCGTGAGTCATCATTACGCTATTATCAGCGCGTCATTGATACGGCACAATATCTTGGATGCCCAAATGTTCAAATTTCTACAGGGTTTGGCTACTTCGATGCTCCCGCAGAGGAGGCGTGGAGTCACGTCCAAGATAGTTTGGTGCTTCTTACTGAGTATGCTAAGCGCAAGAATATCTGTTTATTTCTTGAGGAAAATAAAAATACGACTACTCAGGTTCTCGTATATGCAAGCGACGTTGCAAAGATGCTTGCCGAAGTAAATGCTGACAATTTGACAGGCATGCTTGATACTGACCAGATGGTTTTCTCAGGTGAAACAATTGAAGACTATTTTCAAGCTCTTGGTAAAAAGATGGGCTACGTACACTTTGTCGATCGCGCTCATCTTGTTCCTGGCGATGGTGATTACAACCTTGAGAAGATATACAAAGACCTTAAGCGTAATGGCTATGACGGCGTGTGCTGTTTCGAGATAATGGATCGGCGTTATTTTCAAGATCCTGACGCTGCAATTGATGGATGTATTGAGTGGCTTAAAAAGAATACCGATGAATACAAGGATTATACAGGCGAATAATAATTAAATGAGAGCGACGATATGTTTTTCGATCCAATCGAGACTGACATGTCATGTCACTAGACTGCAAGGGCAAAGCGATCAGCCACACAGAGTTGCTGAGAAATACTTCGATAGAGGTCGCTATCATTGGAAACGACGCTATCGAGCTTGAGCAAGGGATGTCCCTTTTCGACATTAAGGTAACGAGATTCAGCATAATCAGCCAGTTTGATACTTACCAATTTAGAAGACGAGGTGTAGTGAATTCCATGTGAGGCAAGTACCGCATAGAGCGAAGCATCAGTGAGATCCTCGTTGAGTAGAAAGAGATAATCCTCTGAGAAATGTGAGGTTTCAAGTGAGACGGGTACGCCATCGGCATACCTGATGCGTGCAAGCAATAACACGCGTTCTCCATCCTTGAGTCTGAGTTGTTCTTGGTCGTAAGGAGTGGCATCTGTGAGCTCAAGCTTAATCGTTCGAGCGCCGGGTTTCATGCCCTGAAGCTTACACATCTCGCTGAAGGTTGTAACACCCGAAATTGAGCGGCTAAGCTTCTTGCTTGCGACGTAGG
This sequence comes from Olegusella sp., assembly GCF_057238325.1. Lineage (NCBI taxonomy): Bacteria > Bacillati > Actinomycetota > Coriobacteriia > Coriobacteriales > Coriobacteriaceae > Olegusella > Olegusella sp. The sequence goes on from NZ_DBHHGF010000007.1 coordinate 83,172, forward strand.
TTCCCTTTCCGGGATAGCGTTCAAGAAGTGGGCTTAATGAATCGTGCTCAAGTGCCTTGCGAACTGTAACACGGCTAAGCCTGTGGCGGCTGCTCAGCTCGTGCTCAGTGGGCAGGCGGGAACCTGGGGGATATACCCCGGAGCGTATATCTTTCTCGAGGGCGTGCGCAAGCTGGATATAGAGAGGGATTGAGGAGGACTTGTCGAGCGTATAAGACATTATTTTCCTTTATTACAAGACAAATTATCAATGTGATAGTACCTGATTATTAAAGCAACTATACGATGAAAGAGGGTTCACATGTGGACAACAGACGTTTTTGGTACTGAGAAGCCCATTATTGCCCTGCTCCATCTTGATGAGCTTCCGGGAGATCCTGCCTTTGGCGGGAGTATTGATAAGGTTGTAGAGCATGCAATCTACGATCTTAAAGCATTACAGGATGGTGGTGCAGATGGTATTCTTATCGCCAATGAATTCAGTTTGCCTTATCAGCCTATACCTGACATCGCTGTGATATCAGCTATGGGTTATATCATTGGCTGTCTTACGTCAGACCTTCGAGTTCCATACGGTGTCAATGTTGTCAAGAATCCCCTGGCAACAATCGACCTTGCAGCAGCAACTGGAGCGAGTTTTGCACGTAGCGCTTTTTCCGGTGCATACATGGGTGAATACGGCTTATACGTCTCAAATAATGGCGAGGCGGTGCGACATCGCAAGGCTCTCGGCGCAACTGATGTCAGACTTTTCTTCAAGGTTAATCCCGAAGCTGATACCTATCTCGTAAACCGCGATATCCAAGATGTTGCCAGATCAATTATGAGTGGAGGATTTGCTGACGCTCTTTGTGTTTCAGGGTCAGGAGCAGGGAAGGAGCCCAATGACGCTAATCTGCGCCTCGTTCATGAAGTTGCCCAAGCAAATGGTATTCCTGTTTTTTGTAATACAGGCGCTCGGGTCGACAACATAGCCCAGAAACTTCGTATTTGCGATGGAGTATGCGTTGGCAGTTCGTTTAAGAAAGACGGAAAACCTCGCGCTCGTGTGGATATTCGTAGAGTCGAAGAGTTTGTACGTGCTGCCAATAGTGTCAGGTAGGCGATGCAAAATGATTCCGGATTACTACCTAGGAATAGATATAGGTACTCATTCATCTCGTGGAATCCTGCTTGACAAACGCTTCGAAGTTGCCGCCGATGTCTCCTGTCCACACGGTATGGAAAACCCTCATCCTGGGTGGTTTGAACATGATGCCAAGAAAGTATGGTGGCATGACTTTTGCTGGCTTACGCATGAGATTATAGATAGAGCGAAGATTGCCCCTGCTCAAATTGCTTGCATAGGGCTTTCGGCACTTGGTACCGATTGCGTACCTGTCGATGAACACTGCGAACCTTTGCGTCCAGCCATCCTTTATGGTATTGATGCGCGAGCCTTAGAGGAGCAAGAACTTCTGACAAGTGAATATGGTTCTAAACGAGTACAGGAACTTTTTGGGCACCAACTTTCTTCTGGCGATACAGCGACCAAGATTTACTGGATTGCACGACATGAGCCGGACGTCTATGCACGAACCTATAAATTTCTTACAGGCAGTTCATTTATTTGCGCGCGGCTAACAGGAAAGTATGTTATAGATCGATCACTTGCCGAAGGTTCGTTTCGTCCTATTTACCGAATGTTGAGCGGCGAAATTGATGCTGATGAATGTCGTAGATACTGCAGGTTAGATCAAATTGCTACTCCAATGAACTCAACAGACATCGCAGGAAAAGTTACTGCTAGAGCTGCGGATGAAACAGGGCTTGTAGAAGGAACGCCTGTAATCTGTGGCACAGGCGATTCAGCTGCGGAGGGGGTGAGCTGCGGCCTTGTGACTCCTGGAACCCTCTTTGTGCAGTATGGCTCGACAATGTATTACTACTACTGTATTGACCGTCCAGCAATGAACTTCGTCTCCCAGACAAACCTTGGGACGCTGCGTGGCGGAAGAATCTTTACGGTGCCAGGTACTTTTAGTCTCGGTGATGGTACAAATGCTGCAGGTACACTTACGGAATGGGTTCGCAAGACGTTTTATGGCAAAGAGCTTGCTGCTGAGGCGGCAGGTGGTCCAAGTGTTTGGGACGTAATGCAGCGTGAAGCTGCGGTGGTACCTGCGGGAAGTCGCGGTCTAATGATGTTGCCTTATATCTATGGTGAGAGAAGTCCTTTGCAGGATCCTGATGCATTAGGCATGTATTTTGGACTCAAGGGGGGCCATGGTCGTGCCGAGTGCAATCGCGCTGCGCTTGAAGCGGTTGGCTATTCAACGCTGCAACACCTACAACTCTTTGAAGAAATGGGATTACCCACCAGTCAAGTTATTGTTGCCGGAGGTGGGACAAAAAACATAACTTGGATGCATATTATTGCTGACGTTATTGGTCTTCCTGTACATATGCCGCATGCACATGCGTGCTCTGCCTATGGTGATGCGCTTATGGCAGCTATAGGGATAGGTGCGATTAGAAACTTTGAGGCAATCCGAGACATTATTCCTGAAGGTACAGTTATTGAGCCGAACGAGGGAAACCATACGCTTTATAAGCAGCTCTTCCCGATCTTTTTACGCCTCTACCATGACAACAAAAAAAGTATGCATGAACTCGCGCATATATGCTCAGATCTTTAGAAATGAGGAACTATGGTTATTGACATGCATGTGAGGCCAGCACTATTTTCGTTGATCTGCGCAGATAAAGAACGTTTTGAGCGGCGTTGTAACGAAATGAATTTTCACCTTATGAGCCCTACAGCACCTGATTTGCTGCGCGCGCAATATAAGCTAGCTGATCTTGATCATGTAGTGCTCCTCGGCGAGGACACAAGTGCAGACAGTGGATTTACAGCGATTGGGAATGAGGAAATAAAACGAATCGTTGATGCGGAAGATGATGATTTTTATATTGGTTTTGCCGCGGTTGACCCTCGCTATGAGGATGCTGCGGAGAGATTAGAAGATGCTTTCGAGCGGTTGAGTCTGCGCGGGTTATACATCAACTGTGCAAAATTGCGTATATTTCCCAGTGATGCACGTCTTGAGCCGCTTTATCGAGTATGTGCACACCTCAGAAAGCCAGTCATATTTCAGGCGGGTCTTTCACTCGAAGCACATGCTGTCTCTCACTACTGTAAACCAATTAACTTTGAAGAAGTCGCTCTTGCCCACCCGACGGTTAAAATGTGTCTTTCGCATCTCGGCTGGCCGTGGGTGGAAGAAACTGCAGCATTACTAATAAAACTACCTAACCTTTATGCAGATACTGCGCTGATGTGTATGGGTAGCCCCGCTGAGTTTTTTGAAAAAATATTTCGACAAGATTTTGGTCGATGGTGGCTTGACCACGACTTGGCTAACAAAATTATGTTTGGATCTGATTCCCCAAGGGTCCGCCCTGTGCGTAGTAAGCGTGGGCTAGACGTCCTTGACATGGATGCGCGAACACGTAGGAAATTATACGGTGAGAATGCGGCTGCGTTTTTAGGGCTGTAGGAGGCTTGCGATGAAGTATGTACTACGTGAAGTAAGTATTCGTGCCACAAGAGAATTTGAGTTTATACAAATCAGTAATGCGGTGCGGAAGTGCGTGGTTGAGTCAGGAATTACTAATGGGGTTGCCTTTGTAATTACCGAGCATACCACAACGGGCATCACGATTAATGAGGGGTTGCCCTGTGTGGAGAACGATATTATGGACATACTCGATGGTATTGCTCCAGCAGACTACTCCTATAGCCACGATCATTACCTTTCAAGCTACGGCACAATTGGCGGAAATGCTCCAGGTCATATTAAGTCGCTTCTCACAGGCAACCACTGTGTGCTGCCCGTCATTGAAGGAGAACCCGTGCTGGGACATGCCGCAGATATTTACTTTGCAGAATATGATGGGATCAAGGACCGTCACTACCTAGTTTATGTGATGGGGGAATAGCAATGACACTCAGGACTCTTGCACTGGCAGATAATTGTATTGATGTGTACTACAAACTCGATCGTTACTATCTTACGGGTAATAGTATTGATTTTGCGATCAACTATCATCAACTCGGTGGCGATGTGACTGAAATGACTGTTCTTGGCAACGACCCTTTTGCGTTAGCTATGGAAACTAGACTTGCGGAGATGGGCTTGCCTTTGCGAGTTATTGCACATATTGATAAGCCAACCGGCATGGCAACTATGGATCTCGTAGGTAACGATCGAAAACATCTGCACTTCTCAGGCAATGTAATGGAAGACATTGAGTTTTCAGCTGATGACTTTGAGTTTATAAAGGGCTTCGACATTGTATATGCAGAACGTTGGGCAAAGATTGAACGCTTTGTTGCTGATATCAAAATGCCTAATCAGAAGTGGGTGTATGACTTTTCATTTCGCCTTGAACAGAAAAGCAACAGTGATATCCTTCCCTATCTCGATTACACATTCTGCTCGTATGAGAGAGATGATAGTTATATTCGAGATTACCTTGTGCGCACTCAGGCGCAAGGTCCGAAGTGTGCGGTGGCAATGTTGGGGGAGTATGGCAGTCTTGCGTATGATGGCGCGATATTCCATAAGGTGGAGGCAACGAAGGTGCAGGTTGTCAACACAGTTGGTGCTGGCGATTCCTACATTGCTGCGTTCATTTTTGGTATAAGCCTCGGTGAAAGCATTGATACGTGTATGGAGCGCGGTCGCGACAGAGCAACACAAGTTATCCAAACATTTAAACCGTATCTTTAGATGGTTATAAGCTGTAGCTGCGAATATGGAAGAAAATTTATAGCACTTCAGTGTTTCGGTCGAGCTGCTGTAAACAGGATCTCCTTTATGGGGTGACTTTCAAATGTGTGGAGATAGATGATCGATGTCTAGACAATATATAAATCTAAATGTATTTAATAGTATTATTGTAATATAATACAAAATACTTCAAATAGCTTATTACGTGTCAGGTAGTACCAGCACAGAATTGGAGAAGGGGAGTACCATGCAATACAAACCCGATCAGATTGCTACAATCGTTGAAGCGATCCTTGTGGATAAGAAAGACAAGGGTGGCATTAAAAATATCTATTTTGTTGGCTGCGGTGGTTCACTTGGTGCTCTCTATCCTGCGAAGACGTTTATTGAGCAGGAAAGCACAGGTCTTCGTAGTGCCTGGATTAGTAGTAATGAGTTTAATCACAGTATTCCGAAGGATTTTGGGATAAACTCGGTCATTCTACTCGCTTGTCATAAAGGAAATACACCCGAGACCATCGCGGCGGCGAAGCTTGGCAGGGAAAAGGGTGCTGCGGTTATTGTACTCACTTGGCTTGAAGAGTCTGAGATTGTACCCTTTGGTGATTATATTGTGCGCTATGCCTTTGATGGAAGCCCCGACCATCTTGCTGGTGATATTGATTATTCTGGCGAGAAGACACTCTGTGCCCTTACCATTGCAGTCGAGTTGGTAAAACAAACTGAAGACTACGCTCATTACGATGAATACTGCCAAGGTCTTTCAATGATTGACAGTATCATTAGAAACGCTCGCGTCAATGTTGTCCAGCGTGCAAAAGCCTTTGCCAAGTCTTATCGAGACGAATCAGTTATCTATACTATGGGTAGCGGTGCCGCATATGGTGCTGCCTATATGGAGAGCATCTGCATTTTCATGGAAATGCAATGGCTTGATTCCTCTAGCATCCATACAGGCGAGTATTTTCACGGTCCCTTTGAGATTACAGATAACAATCGAGTCTTTATGGTGCAGATCAATGAGGGCTCAACCCGTGCTCTTGATGAGCGTGCTCTCAATTTCCTTCGGAAGTATGGTAAGAAGATCGAAGTTCTAGATGCAAAAGAGCTCGGTCTTTCAATTATCGATGCGTCAGTTGTCGATTACTTCAATCATTCTTTGTTCAACAATGTGTATCCAATCTATAACCATGAACTTGCTGAGCTGCGCCAACATCCCTTGTCGGTGCGTCGTTATATGTGGAAAGTTGAGTACTAGGCTATAATAGAGGCCTTTGTCGCGAGAGGTCTAGAGGATGAATCCCTACAAGATCATTGCAATAGGCGATAATGTGTGTGACAAGTATTTGTCACGAGGCAAGATGTATCCGGGAGGGCAGTGCGTTAATACGTGCGTATATGCTCGAATGAATAACACCGAATCAGCGTACTTAGGGAAATTTGGTAGTGACAATGTTGCTGAGATTGTCGAGAGCACACTATCTGATCTTGGAATCGATAGCAGCAGGAGTCGCCATTTCAAAGGCGAAAACGGCTTTGCGCTGGTTACACTTAAAGATAACGATCGCGTTTTCTTAGGTTCAAATAAAGGTGGTATTGCTAGGGAGCATCCGTTTGACTTCACAGAGGATGATCTAATTTATATTAGCAAGTTTGATTTGATTTATACCAACCTTAATAGCTATATCGAGGCTGATCTTCCGCTTCTTATGTCTACCGCTGTCCCTATTGCTTATGATTTTTCAACACGTTGGACAGATGATTATCTGCGCGAAGTTGGACAATACATTACCGTAGCTATCCTGTCATGTGCTCACTTAAGTGATAAGGACCGCGAGCGAGAGATGAGAAAAGCACAGAAGTCAGGTATTTCTATAGTATTAGGAACAGTTGGAGAGAAGGGTTCCTACGTACTATATGATAACGAGCTCCTTTTTGTCGATGCTGTACATTCCGATTGTGTGCTCGATACCATGGGCGCAGGCGATTCATATTTTACGGCGTTTCTTTGTACAATGCTTGCCAACTCGTGTGAAGGTCAAATTGTTTTTGGCACCCATGCCAATATGATGCGCCGGCTGAAACAGGCAATGGATGTGGGAGCATCGTTTGCTGCGACAACAGTTAGTATGGAAGGTGCGTTTGGGCATGGTGTGCCGATTCAGGGGCGTGTCACACTGTAGTTGTTTAAAGAGGGACTATGGTATCGATAGCCTGAGAGGTGAAAAGACCTATAACCAAAACTACATTTGATGTCACTGGCTATAGCAGTGGTGCAAGGTGCTGCTAAGATCGCGGGGATACAAAAAAATCACACGTAGAGATTGTGGAGACGCCCGGCACAGTGTACACTAACAAGGCTGTGAATCTAGGGGATTGCTGTCTCGAGTATGACTCGTTTGGTGTGCTGACCGAATAAGTGCAGTTGAAGGCAGATACCTAGTGAAGCAGTTCCACACAGGATGTGGTCCGCTGGGGAGGATACGGCAGCGCAGGAAGGGCCTGCGATGTGGCGGTCCCAGGAGCTTAAGTCTCCGAGGTCCCATGACCACCGAGGGTAAGGAAAGAGCATGGTCAACACTATTATTGGCCGCAAGCTCGGTATGACACAGGTTTGGGATGACAACGACAACGTTGTTCCCGTTACCGTTGTTCAGGCCGGGCCCTGCGTGGTGTCGCAGGTAAAGACGAAGGCAAATGACGGCTATGACGCCGTTCAGATTGGCTTCGGTGACATCAGCGCAAAGCACGTCAACAAGCCGCTTGCTGGTCACTTCACCGCAGCTGGTGTCGAGCCTATGCGCTACCTGCGCGAGGTTCGTGTTGCCGAAGGTGAAGAACACACCACTGGTGACAAGGTTACCGTTGCAGACTTTGCAGAGGTCAAGGCAGTAGACGTTATCGGCACCTCTAAGGGTAAAGGATTCCAGGGTACCATTAAGCGCTGGAACTTTGGTCGTGGCCCCATGACTCACGGTTCGCGCAACCAGCGTCGTCCGGGTTCTATTGGTCAGTGTGCGTATCCCGCTCGTGTTCGCAAGGGTCTGCACATGGCTGGTCACATGGGTGACGAGCGCGTTACGGTCAAGAACCTCAAGCTTGTCCGCATTGATGCCGAGCAAAACCTGATGCTCATCAAGGGTGCTGTTCCCGGCGGCAAGAACGCCATCGTCCAGGTCCGCATGGCCTAAGGAGTACCACATGTCCAATATTCAGATGATCAACGTCGAAGGCGCAGCGGCTGGCGAGGTCGAGCTCTCTTCTGACGTCTTCGGCATTGAGCCGAACATCCCGGTGGTGCACCGCGCGGTCGTCGCCTACGAGGCATGCCTGCGTCAGGGCACTCATTCCACTAAGAATCGCCACGAAGTTTCTGGTGGCGGCGTCAAGCCTTTCCGTCAGAAGGGTACCGGCCGCGCACGTCAGGGCACCATTCGCGCTGGTCAGTTCCGCCACGGCGGCATCATCTTTGGGCCTACGCCCCACCTCCACGAGCTGCGCGTCAACTCCAAGGAGGTCAAGCTTGCTATGCGTTCCGTGCTTTCTGGCAAGCTGGCTGACGGCGAGCTCATTGTGGTTGACAAGCTCGCTCTTGAGCCTAAGACCAAAAATGCCGCTGCTATGCTCAAGGCTCTAAACCTCGAGGGCAAGCGCGTCACCATCGTTGTCGATGACGACGATGTCGATACCTACCTTGCATTCCGCAACCTCCCTGGCGTCTCCATTGTTGCCAACTCGGAGGCAAATGTGCGCAACCTCATCGATAACGCAGCCCTCGTCATGAGCGAGGACTCCGCTAAGTACTTTGGGGAGGTGCTTGCATAATGAAGTCCGCCTATGATGTCATCATTCGCCCGGTCGTAACCGAGCGTTCGTTCGATAAGATGGAGCAGGGTAAGTACACCTTTGAGGTGGCTCGTACCGCTCCCAAGGAGGAGATCGCGGAGGCTGTTGAGCAGCTCTTCGGTGTTCATGTCACCAAGGTCAACACTGCTTGGGTCAAGTCCAAGAACAAGCGTGTTCGCTACCAGGTTGGTTCTACCCGTACCTGGAAGAAGGCTATCGTCACCCTCGCCGCTGGCGAGCAGATTGAGGTCTTCGCAAACCAGCAGGCTGCTGCTGAGGAGTAGTGCCCACACCCACACGCAGCGCACTTTTGCGTGTGGGTTATTGTGCCGTCAAGGATAGATACGCGCGGCACCGTGGTAAGGCTGTAGACACAAGTTTGCAGCAAGAATGTCCGGTGTCATTCACCGGAGCCGCTATCGGGCTCCATCCCGAGGTGGATGGCCAACGGAGAAGAAGGGAATTGGGAATGGCTGTAAGGCACCTCAAGCCCACGAGCGCCGGTAGGCGTTGGCAGACGATTTCGGACTTTGCCGAGATCACCACCGACACCCCCGAAAAGTCGCTCTTGGAGCCCCTGCCCAAGAAGGCAGGTCGTAACAACAATGGTCGCATCACCACCCGTCACCAGGGTGGCGGCAACAAGCGCAAGTATCGTCGTATTGATTTCAAGCGCTGCAAGGATGATGTACCGGCCAAGGTCGCTACCATCGAGTACGATCCCAACCGCTCTGCTCGTATTGCACTGCTTCACTATGTCGATGGCGCCAAGACCTACATCCTCGCACCCGAGGGCCTCTCGGTAGGCGACAAGGTCATCTCTGGTACCAAGGATATCGACATCAAGCCGGGCAACGCTATGCCGCTGTCCGAGATCCCCGTCGGCACCTTTGTGCACGCCGTGGAGTTCCAGCCTGGTAAGGGTGCAGCAATCGCTCGTTCTGCAGGCACTTCCGTCCAGCTCATGGGCAAGGACAATGGTTATGCCGTCCTGCGCATGCCCTCCTCCGAGCTGCGTCGTGTTCTGCTTACCTGCCGTGCCACCATCGGCATCGTTGGCAATGCAGAGCATAGCAACATCGTTGTCGGTAAGGCTGGCCGCTCTCGCTGGGCAGGCGTCCGTCCGACAGTTCGTGGTACGGTCATGAACCCTGTTGACCACCCACACGGCGGTGGCGAGGGCAAAAACCACACCTCTGGTCGTCCTTCCGTCTCGCCTTGGGGCAAGCCATCCAAGGGCGCAAAGACGCGCGATCCGAAGAAGGCAAGCAACCGCCTCATCATTCGTCGTCGTCGTTCCAAGTAGTGCAGAGTAGGAGTTTTCAAAATGAGCAGAAGCCTCAAGAAGGGCCCGTTCGTAGAGACTCGCCTCCTCGCTCGTGTGGCGGCAATGAACGAGTCCGGCAAGAAAGACGTCATCAAGACTTGGTCGCGTTCCAGCACCATCTTCCCCGAGATGGTTGGTCACACGATCGCTGTTCACGATGGTCGCAAGCACGTGCCCGTCTACGTCACCGAGTCCATGGTTGGTCACAAGCTGGGCGAGTTTAGCCCGACTCGCACCTTCCGTGGTCACAAGGCCAAATAGAAGGGCAGGGGAGACACATGGCAAACACTGATACCATCGTGGTCGAGATTTCCGCGACCGCAAAGTACGTCCGCATGGCACCCCGCAAGGTCCGCATGGTCGTCGACCAGATTCGTGGCAAGCAGGTCGATCGCGCGCTCGAGCAGCTCGCCTTCACCTCTCGTGCTGCCGCAGAACCTGTCGCAAAGACCCTGCGCTCTGCGATTGCCAATGCTGAGAACAACAATGGCCTGCGTGCCAACAATCTCTACGTCAAGTATGCCTACGTTGACGAGGGCCCCACGCTTAAGCGAATTCGTCCCCGTGCAAAGGGCAGCGCTTCTCGTATCAACAAGCGCACGAGCCATATCACTGTCACCGTCGCACCTCGGAAGGAGGCGTAGGAAATGGGTCAGAAGGTTCAGCCGACCGGCTTCCGCCTCGGCATCACCGAGCAGTGGCACTCCCGCTGGTACGCCGATAAGGACTACGCCAGCAAGCTTGGCAATGACCTCGCTATCCGCAAGTTCCTCGAGAAGAAACTTGCACGTGCAGCTCTCTCCCGCGTCGAAATTGAGCGTGCTGGTGAGAAGGTAAAGGTCACCATCTTTACTGGCCGTCCTGGCATCGTTATTGGCAAGAAGGGCGCTGAGATTGACACTCTGCGCACCCAGCTTGAGGACATTGCCAAGGTTGGCAAGGGCAACGTTAACGTTGATGTTATCGAGGTTCGTCGCCCCGAGCTTGACGCACAGCTTGTTGCTCAGTCCATTGCCGATCAGCTTGAGGGTCGTATCGCCTTCCGTCGTGCAATGCGCAAGGCTGTTCAGTCCGCTCGCAAATCTGGCGCACAGGGCATTCGTATTCAGTGCTCTGGCCGTCTGAATGGCGCCGAGATGGGTCGCCGTGAGTGGTACCGCGAGGGTCGCGTGCCCCTGCATACCCTTCGTGCAACCATTGGTTTTGGTCAGGCAACTGCCCGTACCACCATGGGTGCCTGCGGCATTAAGGTCTGGATTTACAAGGGTGAGCGTCTTGCTGGCCAGCCTATCCCAACTCCCGAGCTCGAGGGTTCTAGCCGTCCTCGCCGCGGTCGTAATGAGAGGAGGGGTCGCTAATGCTGGCGCCTAAGCGTATTCGTCACCGCAAGGTTCAGCGTGGTTCTATGAAGGGCCAGGCAAAAGGCAATACTAAGGTCTATTTTGGCGATTTTGGTCTTCAGGCTCTTGAGCGCGATTGGATTACCAACCGTCAGATCGAGGCTGCTCGTATCGCTATGACCCGTTACATGAAGCGTGGCGGTAAGGTCTGGATTACCATCTTCCCCGACAAGCCCATCACCAAGAAGCCCGCTGAGACTCGTATGGGTAAGGGTAAGGGTAACCCTGAGGACTGGGTCGCTGTTGTTAAGCCCGGTCGTATTATGTTCGAGATTGGTGGCGTGAGCGAGGAGATTGCTCGCGAGGCTCTGCGTCTTGCACAGCACAAGCTGCCTATCAAGACTAAGATCGTGTCCCGCGCCGACTTTGGCGAGGAGGAGTAGCCATTATGAAGTACAAGGATATTCAGGCGCTCTCTGATGCTGAGCTGGCTCAGAAGCTGGACGAGGGTCGCGCGGAGCTTTTTAATCTCCGCTTCCAGATGGCTACTAGCCAGCTGGACAATACGGCTCGCGTAACGCTTGTCAAGCGCGATATTGCTCGCGTTCAGACCGAGATGCGTGCACGTCAGATCGCAGCGGACGCCGCTGCCAAGAACTAGACCGGAGAAAGATATGGCAGATACCGAAATCAGGAACGCGCGAAAGCTTCGCACCGGTGAGGTTGTCTCGATCTCTGGTGACAAGACCATCGCAGTTCAGATCACCTACCGTAAGCACCACCCCAAGTACGGCAAGATGATGACCATTAGCAAGAAGCTCCATTGCCATGATGAGAAAAACGAGTGTGGCCTTGGCGACACCGTCCGCGTCATGGAGACCCGTCCGCTGTCCAGGACCAAGCGCTGGCGCGTAGTGGAGATCGTGGAGCGCGCCAAGTAACGTAAGGTCACGTGTCAACCCTGCAGGCGTTGCTTGCAGGGAGGCAAGTACGGAGGAATGCAATGATTCAGATGGAGTCCATGCTTACCGTCGCTGACAACAGTGGCGCTAGGCGTGTCAAGTGCATCAAGGTCCTGGGCGGCTCCAAGCGCCGTTACGCAGGCATTGGTGACGTCATCATGTGCGCCGTCCAGGAGGCGACGCCCAATGGTGCAATCAAGAAGGGCGACGTTGTACGCTGCGTAGTTGTGCGTACGGTCAAAGAGACCCGTCGTAAAGATGGCAGCTACATCCGTTTCGACCAGAACGCTTGCGTTGTTGTCGATAAGGAAGGCGAGCCTAAGGGCACACGTATCTTTGGGCCTGTTGCTCGTGAGCTGCGCGAGAAGCACTACATGAAGATCGTCTCGCTCGCACCCGAGACGCTGTAAGGAGGCGGACAAGACATGCCTAAGATGAACATCCGCAAGGGTGATACGGTCGAGGTCCTGTCCGGCAAGGACAAGGGCACTCGCGGCGAAGTCCTGCGCGCCATGCCTGCAGAGGGCAAGGTCGTTGTTGAGGGCGTTGCTGTTGCCAAGCGTCACACCAAGCCCAACCAGCTCAATCAGCAGGGTGGCATCATTGAGAAGCCCATGCCTATCGATGTTAGCAACGTTGCTTTGATTGACCCCGAGACCGACAAGCCGACCCGTGTGGGCTATCGCTTCACTGAGGATGGCAAGAAGGTTCGCTACGCCAAGAAGTCCGGAGCTGAGCTCTAAGCTTTTCTTGTGCTGCCAGTGGTTTTGTGCGCCCGGCAAGCGGGGAATTTGTTTGATATGACCCGACTCCTCTCGCAGGGGTCGGGTTTTTTGTTGTGTAATACGCGCAGCAAAAAGCGATGTGTAGAGGCCTGACCCTTTGCAGGCCTGATCTATTCTTTTATGGCATAGATTGAGCGATTGAGTAGTTTTGTTCTGCTTGAGCGTTTGCTGAAGGTTCTGGAGCTGTCGTTTTATCAAATTGAATGAAATGTCTCTGTAATTTCAAGGGAACATTTTAACCGTACGTGAGCCTATTGGGGAAATATATGTTTCCGGGATGTACAGGCATATACATTAAGTAAGCTTTATCTTACTTCGTTGCAACCTCAGCTTGCAACAGAAATAGTGCATATCAATCTACCTGTTCGTATTTAAGAAACTGCAGCTAGACGGGGAGCGTTGCAACCTCAGGTTGCAACGAGGGTTGACTTTTTGCAAAGCAAATAATTTGGAAAACGAGAGAAATGTGACCTACATCTTCCTCACCTCATAAACTTAAGTTCAACTATTGATAGAGTTGCAAAGTGTCGAACCGTATTTACCGAGGTGATTCTTGTGAAATCGTTCTTGTATGTAGGCGTGTTGGATGGCAAAATATTTCTAGCTATGCACATTAAGCTCGTAGAAAGAGCTTGGGCAAAAGGTATCGAGACATCGGTACAAAGAGAGGCGTGAAACATGTTTAGAAACGTACACAAAAGCAAAACCTCTTTACTTTGTCGAGCGACAACGCTCTTTATGAGCTTGCTACTTTGCACGTCATTGGTGCCTGCACCAGCATTGGCACGCGTCCCTGAGGATGACGGGGAAGTAGCTACTGTCTCGCAGCCCACAGACAATGCGGCAACCGTAGAGTCTACCAATGACGCTGCTGCCGAAACGGAACCTAAGGACGCCGCAGGTGATCAAGATGCGGCTTCCTCAGATAAGCAGAACGCTGCCCCCGTAGCCGCTGACTCTGCGGAGCCTACCGACAAGGCTGCCACCCCTGAGCCTGCCCGCGCCCCTGCAGCGGATGGTGACTTGTATGTAGACGCTGATGGCGGCAGTGATGATGCCGATGGCTCTGCAGCAACTCCTCTGAAAAATCTTCCAACAGCTGTTGCAAAAGCAAAGTCGGGTAATACCATTCATCTTAAGGGTAGCTTTATCCTTGACACGTCAGTTACCATTCCTGCAGGCGTGACGCTCGATATCTATGGCGATACTAATATTACTGGCAAGGGGAATAACGGCATTACCCTTGCAAGTGGCGCTACTCTCAAGGGTAGTAATGGTGTGCTTACCATGACAGGATTTGCCAAAGCTCTAACTGCTCAAAAGAATTCTCTCATTACTGATGGTACGTATAACTTTAAAAACAATGCTCAGGGTAGTAGTAATGGAATTAGCCTTGAAGGCACCATTAAAGGAAGCTCTGGCAAAGATAAGCTGAAGATTACAGCAAACGATAAAGACAACACCAACTTTTTTACTGGGGCTACTCATTTTGAGAACTGCACGATTAACGTTACCTCTCAAAAGAGGACTTGGTCTGATGGTAAGGATCTCACTCTTATCAATTCATCCTTCACCTACAATGGCTTTGGTATGAGTTTTTATGTCAATAAGCTCACGATGAACAATTCGGAGCTTACTGCTAATAACACTACAAGTTATGGCGGAACTGGTTTGACAATCCAGGCATCCGGCACAATCTCTAATTCAACCGTTAACATTAATGCGGGAAGTACAGCTGGATTTTCTGTTGGTGGAACCGGTACTAAATTACTGGTTGAGAACTCAACAATTAAATTTACTAACAACGGTGTTGGTGGTTTGAATGTCAACACTGGTGAAGTGTACTTTAAAGACTCTACCCTCGAGGGCAACGGAAAACAAAGCGGTGCTCTTTTTGGTGCACAGCAAAATGGATATATTGAGTTTGATGAGAACTCTCGTGTAGAGTCACCTGCCAAATCCAATGGTGATACAGGTGCCGGGCAAACCGAGACAAATTATGTTGTTGTGGGCGGTTCGCATAAAGTCAAATACGAACCAAATTACAACAGCAGTTCAGGAAGCACGATACCTAATAACGGTACTGACAACGGCAATGAAAAGCTCATGCTGTTCACGCTAACCGATCCCAGTATCAATACGCTTTCCCCTCTTAATAAAAATGGTGAGACATATACCTACCAAGTAGCCAATGCTTCTAGTGATGGTCAAAAACATGTGTGGGTACCCGAAGCTAAGGTCACCTTTAAGCTTAATAATGCGGATGCAACGTTTGCTGATGACACTACTGCTGATAAGAAAATTTCTACTATCCGTGGATACGAGCCCGACGCAGTAACTGGCAATACGAATCCTGGAACCCCGACCGATAAGAATGGCATCCAATTCCTCGGCTGGTACTATAAGGATTCCGCTGGCACCGAGCATGCATTTAAGTACGGTGATAAGGTTTCGACCAACCTTGAGGTCTATGCAAAGTGGGATGCAAAGACGGTCATTTACCACAACGGTGATGGTGAGAGCTATATCCAAACTCTGGATAGTTCTGCAACAAGTGCACAGGCACTCTCATATGATGAGGTAGTTAAGGGTAATAAGAAGTTTGCACGCGATGGCAAGGACTTCATTAGCTGGTCGACTGCTGAAAACGGCGGCGAGGAAGTTGCCGCTGGTAGCGAACTGGGCTTCAAAGAAGGCATGACGCAGATTGATTTGTATGCACAGTGGAATGCTCAAAAATACACAGTGTCTTTTTCTGCCAATGGCGGAAAATTCTCTGATGATTCAGTATTCAAGAAGAATCCTGACGTTTTTGAGATAAAGCAGGATGCAGATGGCGGAGATGTTGCCGTTATAAAGCAGACCGCTGAGTACGGTCAGACCTTACATGACATCCTCGGGTCGTTTGACTACAACAAGATAAAACCTGATACAAAGGCCAAGAAAGCCCATGAGGTACTTGCCGATAATGCCTATTGGAATGAAAGTGCATCGGGCAAGGGCGAAGATCGTCGATTTGACGATACGTCGCTGTGGGTTTTCTCGACTCCTGGTTATAATCCCACGCTTACCAAGGATGTTACCTACTACCTCAAGTGGAAGACCGACCCTGCAGTTCAGGAAATTAAGCAGGACTTGACTCTTGATGGTGATATGTGGTCTATCAGCGAGGAGACGAGTTCAAAGCTGCAACACATTCGTCCTGATAAAGAAACCTTCTCTATTACGGGGCAGATTGACGCGCAACCCATTCAAGAGCAGATGAAGAAAACGGAAGCGCTCTTTCCTGATGCAGCAAATGAGCCTGACAAGATTATGCTCGACCAACTTAAGTCCAACTTCACTGCAACCTTTACCATGCCCGACGGTGTAAAGGTCACTGACAACCCCAAGATTATTGCAACCGGTTTGGGTGACTGCTTTACTTTGGGTGATGTTACGCAGGTTGGTAATACTATTACCGTGAAGTTTAATCTGAAGGGTGGTATTAGTACCTACAAAGAGCTGCAGGATGCAGTCGCCTCAGTAGGCAAAGATGACACACAGACTGGCATTCTCAAGCAGATGCGTCGGGCTATTGATTCTCAGGTTACTCCTGCCAAAATTAAAATCACGATTGATGGTTTCACACTGGATGGTAATAAAGTTACTGAAGATGGCAAGCTCTTCCATATGGATGGCAAGGTCATGGGCAACTTCTCTTCTTATGCTACTCATAACACTACAACCAAGAAGTTTGTATTTGGTTGGAATGCAAAGCAGGCAACGGAAGGTAACGACGAGGCTGGTCAGGGTACGACCGTCAATGATGCAAAGCCGGCAGCTAATGGCACTATTAGCTACACCGTTGCCGCAGTGCTTCCTGCCAATGCCACGCTTCCTGGCGACATTCTGATTAATAAAAACACAACCAATAGTTCTACTTATGGCGTACTTCCTGGTCAGAAAGTTGATGTGACAGGCGCCTTGAATGTCAAGGCAATCAAGGATCAAATGGTGGGTATTGAAACTCAGTACCCCAATGTTGAGCACAACAAGATTGATGTAGATATTCGTAACTTTGGTTTTGTGGCGAAGTTTACGGTTCCTAACGAGATGAAGCTCCCTGAACTTACTAAGGACGATTTAAAGCTTGAGAACTTCGGTGGCTTCAAGATCGTTGACGCAAAGGTCGAAGGCAACACCGTTGTTGTCAAGATGGACTTGGCTGATGAAATTGCAACTTATGACCAGTTGGAGAATGCTGTTGACTCTGCGGGCGATCCAAACGGTTGGATGAAGGTTGTAGTTCCGAGCGTCAAGGTTAAATCTAGCGCTGGTGAGGGCAAGCAACTGACTGTTACCGGTACGGTTGAAGGCAACTTTGACGCAACTGCTACTTCGCAAAACTCTGGCAAGAATCGTCGTTTCCTTTTTACCTGGAAGGCTGAGCAATGGGCAGACGGTAAAGATAGTGTTGCTACCGATGATAAGGTCATCCAAGCTACGCTTGAGACTCCCGCTACGGTTACGCAGGATCTTCCCGGCGACATTCGTATTGGTGACGAGACCGAGCATGAGGTGGTATATCCCACCAAGCCTAGCGCCACGCTTGATTATGCTGGTTGGCTCAACAAGCAGAGCATTCAAGAGCAGATGAGCAATATCGAGAAGCTCTATCCGAATGTAACGGATTACTCCAAACTTGCAGTTGATGTGCCTAACTGCACCTTTACGGCTACGTTCACTATTCCGGATGGTTTGACTTTACCCAGTACGGTTAAGGCTACCGCCAAGGACTTCGGCCCTTATTTTTCTATTACCAATACCAAGGTGAGCTCTGACGGCAAGACCGTTACTGTTACGATGAAACTTGATACCACCAACATCAGTACTTATGCTGACTTGCAGAAAGCTGTCCAGCAGGCAGGGGATGCTGACGGCTGGATGAAGGTCATTATTCCTGGCGTAAAGGTTAATGCTGACGCCAAGAACGGTACACGTCTCACGGTAGTGGGTACAGTTGCAGGCGATATGCAGGCGACGGCTACTTCTGAAGGTGGCACAACCAAAGCCTTTAGATTCCATTGGGACGGTGAGCAGTGGGCAGACGGTAAGGACGCAACGGCTCCTGCTGATGACATCAGCATTCGCTTTACGGTGGAGGTTAAGGCGAATTCTACTAAGCCTGATAATCCAGACAAACCTGATAAGCCCAATAAGCCCAACAAGCCTAGCAAACCAGATAATGGCAAAAAGATCACCAAGAAAGTGACGAAGAAAGCTGTTCGCAAGGTTCTACCTCAGACAAGCGACCTGCTCCTGCCCGTGGGCGGCGTTGCGGTAGCTGGCATAGTAATCGTTGCTGCGGCAATTATTCTGCGTAAGCGTAATAAGTAACAGCTGAGTGCGGTTCTACTTGGCCTAGTATGCGTCACAACAAAGCAGTTGGTAGGGAAGAAGTTCCCGCCAGCTGCTTTTCTTCTTTATAGGTCATCAAAAGCCCTGTCTATTTCATATCATGCACTAACAGCTACCTAACGGTAAAAGCAGCGCCTTGAGATACGTATCGTGTAAAACCGCACCCTGAAGCATTTGCAAAATTTTTGCCTGCAAACGTGGAAAACTGCCTCATACTGCTACTTTTTATTATGTGTCGAACTGATAGACAGCATATTTGCCAGCTAGTTAAAATCTTTAGCCCAGAAGAGCCGCATTTATTCGCTGTTCTATTAAAAATGCTTCCATTGGGCTAAAAGTTTTAACTGTCTCAAGGATGTACATCTCTTCTTCATCGATGTATTCCTTTCCCATGACGTCATCTTCTCTTGCTACATCCTTTTCAATAGATGGTTCATTCTTCGAACTTGGGAGAAATCTGACCTGCGCGTTTACGCTTGCCTTCTTCGAAGAATGAACCATCTGTGGGCGCAGTGCTCGAAAAACGAACCGTTTGCGTTTAGAAGTTGTGACCGCCATAGTCGAGCTGCGACTGTCATAACTGTAAACAATGTGTGTACTCCAAGCAGGAAAAACTTCTACTGGAAATCTCTTGCCCAAGAGGCTATCCTTACTATTTGCGTGACTATGCTCGGGGGAGGATTCTGTCCCGACTCGATATGGTGACGAATAGGCTCCTGGGTGCCAGCCCAGGTGGTGCGAGGCGGTCCCCGCACGTAAACCTCCACGCTCGACTTTGAAGGAGCAGTACATGGCAAAGCAGGAAAAAGGCGTAGCTATTGCAAACGCCTCCGAGCCCCCGCGTCTCAAGCAGTATTACCTAGATACCGTGCGCGATGAACTCAACAAGCAGTTCAACTACAAGAGCGTCATGCAGATTCCCAAGATTGAGAAGATTGTCGTCAACATGGGTGTTGGCGAGGCAGCTACCGACTCCAAGGCAATTGACGGCGCTGTTTCTGACCTCCGTGCAATCACCGGCCAGCAGCCTCTTGTTACCCATGCCCGCAAGTCCATTGCTACCTTCCACCTGCGTGCAGGTATGCCCATTGGCGCCAAGGTAACTCTGCGTGGCGATCGTATGTGGGAGTTTTTTGACCGTCTCATTGCCATCGCTATCCCTCGTATCCGTGACTTCCGCGGTATGTCTCCCAAGTCTTTTGATGGACACGGCAACTACTCCATGGGTGTCACCGAGCAGGTGATCTTCCCTGAGATTGACTTCGATAAAATCGACCATACCCGTGGCATGGATATCACCATTGTCACCACTGCACCCAACAACGAGGAAGCTAAGGCACTTCTTTCTGCTTTCCACTTCCCGTTTAAGGCTGAGTAGCAAACTAGGCATCGATGCCGCTATCTCCAAAGTGAGGGGTAGCGGTGGTATTTCGTAGAGGAGGATTTGTGGCTAAGACATCGATGATCGTCAAGGCGAACCGCACGCCGAAGTTCTCGACGCGCAAGCAGGACCGTTGCCAGCGTTGTGGGCGACCCCACTCCGTGTATCGCAAGTTCGGCCTGTGTCGTGAGTGCTTCCGCGAGCTGGCGCTCAAAGGCGAGCTTCCTGGCGTCCGCAAGGCAAGCTGGTAGGACACAGGGCACTGTCGTGGAGGCATCTTTCCCACGGGGTTAGATGAACCACACGTGCAGATTCATCACGAACAAAGGAGAAGGATCAATGAAGGTTACCGATCCCATCGCAGATATGTTGACACGTATCCGCAACGCGAGCAATGCAGGCAAGGACGAGGTGTCCATGCCTTCTAGCAAGGTTCTCGCTGAGATCGCCCGTGTTATTTGCGAGGAGGGCTATATCGAGTCGTACAGCATCGAGGACACCAAGCCTCAAAAGACGCTGCACATCGTGCTCAAGTATGGCCCCAAGCGCACCCGCACGATTCGCGGCATTCGCCGTGTTTCCAAGCTTGGTTTGCGCATTTATAGCAAGGCTGCCGATCTACCCCGCGTTTTGGGTGGCCTCGGCATTGCCGTCATCTCCACGTCCAAGGGCATGATGTGCGACCGCGACGCCCGCAAGCTGGGTCTCGGCGGCGAGGTCATCGCCTACGTCTGGTAGACCCTAGGAATCGATAGGAGGAGACAATGTCTCGTATTGGTAAGCAGCCTGTCATGATTCCTGCTGGAGTCACCGTGACAGTTGATGGTACCCACGTTAGCGTCGAGGGCCCCAAGGGCAAACTCGAGCGCGACTTCTCTCATCTCATCTCTATCGCAGAGGTTGAAGCAAGCGATGAGATGCCCCTGCACCTTGAGGTTACTCGCAATGATGAGACTCAGGATTCCAACGCCCAGCAGGGCCTGTGCCGTACGCTCCTGCACAATATGGTGGTTGGCGTGTCCGAGGGCTTTGTAAAGAAGCTCGAGCTCACCGGTGTTGGTTACCGTGTTGCTCTTAAGGGCAGCACGCTCGACCTTTCGCTCGGCTATTCTCACCCCGTGCTCTATCCTGCACCCGACAACATCACCTTTGAGTGTCCCGACAACACCCACATTCTGGTTAAGGGTATTTCCAAGGAGCAGGTTGGTCAGGTTGCAGCTGAGATTCGCGCCAAGCGTCCTCCCGAGCCTTACAAGGGCAAGGGTATTCACTATGAAGGTGAGCATATCCGCAGGAAGCTCGGCAAGGCTGCTAAGTAAGCTTTGCTTCGCATAACAAGACCACTACCCCGTTAGGTAGTGGCGCGGAAAAGGAGAAGGAATGAACAAGCAGCAGGCCAAGCGGGCCGGACTGAAGCGCCGCGAGCGCCGTGTCCGCTCCAAGATTTTCGGTACGGCAGAGGCTCCTCGTCTCACCGTTCACCGCACCAATGCTCATATTTACGCTCAGGTTGTTGACGATGCAGATGCAAAGACCATCTGCTCTGCTTCGACGCTGTCCGCAGAGTTCCGTGCCACAGGCAAGATTGGCTCCAACAAGGAGGCAGCTGAGTTTGTTGGCAAGCTTATCGGTGAGCGTGCGCTCGCCGCAGGCGTGACCGCAGTCAAGTTTGACCGCGGCGGCCGCATCTATCATGGCCGTGTCAAGGCTCTCGCAGATGGCGCCCGCGCAGCGGGCCTGAAGTTCTAGGAGGAATGTAATGCCACGTGATCGTAAGCGCCAGCAGGACTCCGACCTTCAGGAGCGCGTCGTCTACATCCACCGCGTCTCCAAGGTCGTCAAGGGTGGTAGGCGTATGTCCCTCGTCGCCCTGGTAGTCGTCGGTGATGGCAAGGGCAACGTAGGCCTCGGACAGGGTAAATCCACCGAAGTGCCTCTGGCTATTAGCAAGGGCGTTGAAGACGCCAAGAAGAACATGTTCCACGTGCCTCTGACTGATGAGGGCTCTATTCCTCATGCTGTCGAGGGCCACTACGGCGCTGGCCGCGTTTTGGTTAAGCCCGCAGTTCCTGGTACCGGTGTTATCGCCGGTGGCCCCGTCCGTCCTCTCTTTGAGGCTGTGGGCATCAAGAATGTCATCGCTAAGTCTCTTGGTACTGACAACGCACTCAACATCATCAAGGCCGCTGCAGAGGGCCTCAAGGAGCTCGAGAGCCCCGAGGCTACCGCAGAGCGCCGCGGTCTCTCCGTCAAGGAGATGTTTGCCGGGAAGGAGGCATAAGCGATGGCTGAAAAGACCATTACCGTCAAGCTCGTACGCAGCGCCGTCGCCTCCGTCAAGAAGGATCAGACGGCTACCTGCAAGGCCATGGGCCTGCGCAAGATTAACGACGTCGCGGTTCTGCCCGACAATCCGTCTGTTCGAGGCATGATCTTCAAGGTCAAGCACCTCGTCGACGTTAAAGAGAACTAGGAGTTACCCAATGCAGCTCACAGATCTCCGCCCTGCAGAGGGCGCGAAAAAGGCGCGTAAGCGCATCGGCCGCGGCAATAGCTCTGGTCATGGCACCACCGCTGGTCGTGGCTCCAAGGGTCAGCTTTCCCGCTCTGGTGGCGGCAAGGGTGCCGGCTTTGAGGGCGGTCAGCAGCCGCTCGCAATGCGTCTGCCCAAGCTCCCTGGTTTTACCAATCACAACCGTGTTGAGTACGCCCCCGTCAACGTTGCTCGTCTTGAGGCTCTTTATGAGTCTGGCGAGACAGTTGATGCCGAGAGTCTTATGGTTAAGGGCGTTATCAAGCACGACTATGTGCCTGTGAAGGTCCTCGGCGACGGTGAGCTCACCAAGAGCCTTACTGTCAAAGTTGACAAGGTCTCCGCCTCTGCCAAGGCAAAGATCGAGGCGGCCGGAGGAAAGGTCGAGGCAGCGTGCTAAAGGCGATCCAAAACGCGCTTCGTATCCCCGAGCTTAGGGGCAAGATTGCGATTACCGTCGCAATCCTTGCCCTCTACCGCTTTGGGGCGTATCTGCCTGTTCCTGGAGTTCCTTTCTCCGCTATGCTCGCAGCTTATAAAAATGCAGCTGCAGGTAGCGGCGCGCTTACAGTGCTCAATCTCTTCTCAGGTGGCGCACTGTCGCGCGTTTCTGTCTTCAGCTTGGGCATCATGCCCTACATCACCGCGCAGATTATTCTGCAGATGATGCAGGCAGTTATCCCTTCGCTGGGAGCACTGGCGCGTGAAGGTGAGTCTGGTCAGCGCAAGATTACGCAGTACACGCGCTACCTTACAGTTGTTCTTTCTCTTATCTCTGCTATTGCCTACCTATTCCTCTTCAAGAGCCCTACGTATGGGATGGATTTCTCCCAGATGGGCATCCCTTCTCTGCTTGAGGACTTTATTGTCGTCTTTACGCTGGTTATTGGTGCGCTCATCATTATGTGGTTGGGCGAGGTTATTACTCAGCGCGGCATCGGCAATGGCATGTCCCTCATTATCTTTGCCAACATCATGGCAGGACTTCCTACCGCCATCATTCAGTCTGTTGTTGCCGAGGGCAATATCTTGGTGACTATTCTGACGGTGGCTGTAGTTGCGGCGGTTATTCCCGTTATCGTGTATATCGAGCGCGGTCAGCGTCGTATTCCTGTGCAGTATGCCAAACGCGTTGTTGGTCGCAGGATGATGGGTGGTCAGTCTACCTACCTGCCCATTAAAGTTAACACTGCAGGCGTTGTGCCAATCATCTTTGCTTCGGCAATTTTGTATTTGCCCGCTCAGCTTGCGGTATTCTTCCCTGGCGTGGGTTGGGTGCAGGCTTTTGCTAATGCAGTCTCTACTGGCTGGATTAACTGGATTTTGTCAGTTGTCTTCATCGTGTTCTTTGCATATTTCTACACTGCAATGGTGTTTAATCCCGATGAAACAGCAGATCAGCTGCGCAAAGCTGGTGGCTTTATTCCTGGCGTGCGTCCTGGCAAGGCTACGGCTGACTATATCAAATCGACCCTCGATCACATTACGCTGCCTGGTGCCATCTTTATGGCAGCACTGGCTGTAGTGCCTTCGATTGTGTTCTCTTTCACCAATAACAACCTAATTCAGAGTTTTGGCGGTACGTCGATTCTGATTATGGTTGGCGTTGCGATGGATACGATTGCGTCCCTGGAATCTCAGCTCAAGATGCATAACTATGACGGGTTCTTCAAGTAGGCCGATCGCTTACGTAGTACAACTAATGTCCGTGCAAGTGCCTCTCCTTTGCGGGAGGCATTTTTTTCATGTAAACCTTCTTCTTCTCGGGGTTCTCGTACATTGCCTCTCCTTTGCGGGAGGCACTTTTTTTCATGTAAACCTTCGGTATCAAGTACCGTTTACAGAGACAGAGTAAATTAGCAGGAGAAATTCTTACGTAAGTGTCGATAATAGAGTGGTGCAACTTAATGAATAGAGGTGTTATGAAGCCGTTTTCTTTCTCGTTTGTCTTTGACGAAAAACTTTTTTGTGAATACAGGGTTCATAGGTCAGCACCTCTGACTCGTTTTTATGGATCTCTGCTTGTAGTGCTGGCACTTCCTTTGTTTGCACTGTTCCTGCTGATTTCCCTAGAAGGAAACTTCGACATCGAAACTGCCTTGATCCTGTTGTTTTTGCTGGTGCTGACCCTCATTGGCGCAGCCTTTGCTATTACAGGAGTCAATCCTCTGATGGGAAAACCTTCCTCATCGGTAGTCTTTGAGTATTTTAGTCAACATTCAGGTGGTTCAGATAATCGTCCATGGACGTTTCAGTCCTTTGTGACGCTCGATAACGAAGGAATTACCATCGGATCGGGTCCGCGTGGTTCTCAACAGGCTATGTCTGTGCAAAAGAAAAACTGGAGTGAGTGGTCTAAGGTAGTACGCAGCAAGTCGGCGATTATCGTGCTTTCAAAAACCCAAATGGGCCCCAGTGTTCGCTGGTTATTTGGCGCTGAGGCTATGCTTGTGTATGACAGCAAGCGTAATGAATTTGAGGATGCTGTAATTCCGCTCTCTGAGCTTGGACATAATGGTTTGCCCAGTGCAGAAGAGTTGCTTTCGTACTTGAATAAGCAGATACACTAAGTAAAAAATAATTGAAGCAAAATAGGTGTTTAGGCTTTTTCAGTAAAAATAGGCGTTCAGCCTCTCTCAGCAAATGGTGCAAATGGTTCAAGTCTTAGGGACACAAGCACAGATGGTTCAAGTTTCGAAGTAAGCGAGCAAAAAAGCGCAGGTCAGATTTTCTCGAAGTTCGAAGAATGAACCATCTGTTTGGGGAGGAGACCATCTGTTCGAAGAATGAACCATCTATCGAAATTTTTAGCCCGTAAATAACCTTCGCGACATGCTTCAGCTTTGTATAACATGCAAAAAGTTTAGTGGTGAGTCTACATGCCCCTGCATCTTGCTTGCACGTCGCATTCACACTCACTTATAACACGCATTAGAGGGTACGGTACCTTTTTTCGATATGATCCCGCTCTTCACGAATGGCCCTCTGTTTTTGCCGTCCCTCCTCAAGAAGAGCCTCCATACGATCGATTGTGCGCATAACACCGTATTGCAGATCTTCACCATCATAATGTGCGCATTGCAAAAGTTCTGGCATTGCTGC
The DNA here is from genome assembly GCF_057238325.1 of Olegusella sp. NCBI lineage: Bacteria > Bacillati > Actinomycetota > Coriobacteriia > Coriobacteriales > Coriobacteriaceae > Olegusella > Olegusella sp. The sequence continues at coordinate 108,623 of NZ_DBHHGF010000007.1, forward strand.
TTCATAGGTATCCAAAAGAGAGAGGTTGCATAAGGCAAGTGCTTGAAAATCTGCAAGGCGCTGCTCGTACATGGCATTTTGATGGGCAAGCGTACGCTCGCGTTGCTCAAGCTCAAGAAGTTGTGTGCAATATATTTATTGCAGCTTTCTTTTGGCTAGGAGATGTGTCAGAGTCTTCGGGATTTGTCCTCGTGACGGCATAATTCTTTTTATCGCCCATACGGGACATCCCAATCTGTAATATCAACAACGTTTAATGTTCCGAGGTTGTCTTGGGTAAAACGGGTACGGCCTTTGTTAGCTTCAAGGTAGCCCTTTACGATAAGTGTGTCATAGACATGATCAACCCAGCGCTCAATATCTTGTCGTGTAAGCCCTGTATCGGATACAAATTCATTGCCCGAAATTGAGTACCAATAATGATCAGTGCCCTCGCGAAAAAAACTTATCTCTTTTTTGAGTGTACGTGTTGAGGCAGAGTAAATCCAATTGACCTCCACGCAATACCCGTTGCCATCAGGAGCCTTCCAAGAGCCGCTATCTATATAAATATCAATATTGTTATCATCTTGTGAATACCGGATAGTTAGCCACAGTCCCCATGATTCATAAAGCTCACCAGCAAAAAGAGTGTCCATTTTATCTCCCGTATAACTCCAGTAACGATAGTTATCGGAGATAAAGTCAATACCACTGCCTTGCACCTCAAACTCTACAGGAACAACAATGCCACCTCTTCCTGGCAGGGCTAGGTGGGGTCGACAGGTTGGCCCCTCTCGGAGAAGTTCGTCGTAGATGTTGTGTACAGAAGCTTCATGCCAAACGATAAGTACCATACAGAGTCCCATGATGATGGTTCCTATGCGCAAGAGCCTATGTTTGCGGTCTGTAGACTTGCTGCTATATGTATCACTCATGTGTATCACCGTTTGTCTTTGTTACTGCCAGAAAGGCTAAGCTAAAACGTCACTCATGCTTCGGGTAACTCGTTTTTCCCACTCTTGAGAGCATCAAGGAAACAAAAAGTATCTGCTAGCTCCTCTTCGCAGCGTTTCATGATCTCTACTTTCTCAGACGTGGTATGGTCAACGTAGGTAGTTGTGATTGTGGGAGGTTCATAAGGATTTGGAATACCAGTCGCTTTGGCAATGCTAGGTCCATACACTCTTACTCTGCCTTTAATGTTGGCAGCAACGTCATTGTCACTTACAAGATTTTGATAGAGCTGATCAACCACATTGTCGTATCCACCGTTGTTTTCCAAGAACTTATCTGCACGGGTATAGACATAGTTATCTAGGTCCGTGTAGTACTGGTGGGCTGCGGCTTGATAAGAGGTTGAGTATTTAAATGCTGCCGTGGTTATGTTGTTAGCATCAAGGTCAGATTTGTAGTCATCTATACGCAGGGAGACGTATCTGTTGTTCTCACTGATAAGTACACAGTCGCCCATCCATCCTGCATATTGAGCGCACTCGCTAGCTCCACCAGAAAACATCAGATCAACTGACGAGGGCTCGCCTCTTCTTACACGATATTCCGTAGCAGCGGTAATGCATTGGTGAGCAAAGTCTGCATACGATTCGCCTTCATCATTTTTATGCTGATCGTCAATTGTTTTTCTGAGAGTTTCATAATCATCATCACTTAGACCAAGGAATTTGGTGAAGTAGCTCTTTTCAGTGGCTATCTGATGTCTGTTTGATTCATGGGTTGGATGGGGATTCGGTACGTTGCCTACGATGCTTCCTGCCGTCAAGTTCCACGCCATGTTATCATAGACCATGGATCCCATAAGCTTTAGCCATGCCCAGTCAATAAAACTCTGATCTTTTTCGGGATACTTCTCATAAAGCCTTACATAGACCTCCCACATAATTTCAGGCGTATTCACTCTTTTTTTAAAACCATACTGCGCATATTGCATCTTGATAAAGTCAGTCTTCGAGATACCCAGTTTGTCTGCCACCTTCCAGTCTTTGTAGCGGGCAGCAGCTGTTGTAGTCCAATTAAGGTTGCCATAGCCATCACCGGCAAGACAGCTTGTGACTGATTGGTTTGCGGCGCGAAGTACTTGCAAGGCCGCATTTGAGTTTGCGTAATACCCACTAGACGCATCTGCGTATGCTTAAATCTGTGAGATTACCTTGTGCAGTTCATTGATGATGCGTTGGTTTGTCTCAATCATTGTCCAATAGCTTGCAATGGTTTTTCCACATCAAAGCCAGAGGCTGCAACATCGGCGATTTGTTGGTGATATCTATTGTTGATACTTTGAAGTTCGTCAATTCTTTGTTGAGCCTCATCTGTATCGGCAATACCTGGTGATGTCTCGGGCAGCGCTGACAGCGCAGTTAAGTTCTGGGTATTGTCATTTTGCAATGCCTCAAATACGTTATGTTGTGCCTTGGCAAGAGGAATGCGCAGCGTGGCGATTCTTTCACGGATAGCTCGATATGCCTCGCTTTTGAGGTTTGAGTCATCCAGAGTATTTTCAAGTGTGATAATCTGTTGTTCACAGGAAGATTTGCTACCTTCAAGCGCAGTGTTTTCGGTGTTTATGGCACATATGAGACGATCTTTTTCTATCCTCATGCGCCCAGTCCCTTCTGCCTAAGGCTTCTTTTGCTCTCTTATGAACCGATGCCTAACAGCTTATTTGCGATGGTGTTGTCAGTCTGCGAAAAAGTAAGACCAGTTGTCGTGATAGCCCGTGCGTCTGAATAGATCAGGACAGTCCATGTGTGCAAAGCATCGTGAACTGAAGAGGCAATCGAATCATGGAGTTCATTTCCTTCAGTTCCGCTCGAAAAGCTCGCAAACGTTTGGGTTGAAAAAGAGCGGTAACCCTCAACACTAGCCCTGAGGCGGGTTGACTGGTTAACGGTAGAGTTTGGGTCGGAGACAATCTCATTGTCTAACATAGGCTCTCCTTGTCATCTTGCAGTCCGTAACAATAATATGTGCTGCAAAAAGAAGCCATGTTCAGTATCCAGACTACATCATCCTTCTTCTGTGTTACAAGAAGAACGATCATCTTTTGCATCTGCCTGTGTCAGTCGCAAGAGCCTTGCATATTTTTCATCACATTCGTCTAATTCAGCTCTCATACGAGTAAGCTGATCGGCACAATCACCCAAATGCTCGCTGCATAGTTCGATGGCTTGAAAGACGCCGGAGTTTGCGGTCCGCATATCGCTTGTGCTAAAGACATCCCAATGACAGCTGACAATATCCTCTAACGCTTCCAGCTCATCCGCAGCTCTTTTTACGGCAGCCTGCAAACTCTCCTTACGGCGCTCGAGAGGCGCTCGCTCATCCTTCCACTGCTCTACAATTACATTTTCCGGTGTCTGCATCAGTTTCTTGCTCCTAGGAGAGCCGATGCAAGCTTTGCATCGGCGTCGTCAAAGGCTACGCCTATGGTTTCGATCGTGTTTGCATCTCGAATTATTGAAACGATGTACTGACTGAGGGCTGAGGCATACCCAGTGCCACAGGCATCGTGGTCTGATGGGGGAGTGCCGTCGGCACATCCAATTGCATCTTGAGCGGCATAAGATGTATAGTCACTGAGCTTCGACAGAAGTGTCAGTCGCTTTTGCTGTGCATCTTCTAGGTTTGATTGAATGCTGTCATTTTGAGGTGTCATACTCTACTCCTCTCTTTCTGGACAGAGTGCATCAAGGGTGGCTGGACCATAGCGAGCGATAATGTCTGCAATTTTTTTGAGGGCATCTATGTAGGATGCATCGTCGTAGTAGGCAAATGAGTGTCCATACTGCACCTCGGGGTAATCGTTCTTAATATTGGCCCGAAGAGTTTGCAGGATTTTTTGTTCGCGATCTCCATCGCACCAAGCATTTGCAGCTAAACCAGCCCTAAGCAGGCAATATAGCGGTTCTTCGCGCACCCCCACTGTTTGTTTAGCCATGTTGGTATCAGCCAAATATAGCCCTCGACGATCAACAGCAATCCCCGTAAAGTTTCCACTGACATAGCGATTGAACTCCCAGCCGAAAATATCATCCCAACCCTTAAAGGAAAAGCCAAGCGGGAAAAGAACGTCTCCAAGTAGTGACTTTACAAGTTGTGTGCGCTGCTCACGACTGAGGCTAAGGTTAACCTCTGAAATTTCTGGCGGCAGCGGCTCCTTTATAGTTTGTGCAGCGATTTGCGCTGCTGCTTTTTTGGCACACTCTTCTTGATACAACGCATATTCTTCATCTGTCATACGGGCATCCATAAGCTCGTTGAGCATAGCAAAGCCTACACCCTCAATCATGAATATGAGCTTGTCAATCGCATGAGGAAAGTCCTCATCGCCGTCGTACCAAACCCATTCTCCTTCTGAGGGGCGTGCCCAAGGACAGTGGTTTCTTACAAATTTAAGTACCAAGCCAGGCGTCTTAATGGGTCCGCGTTGTTGACATGAGATATCGTATTGAGCACAAATCATATCCCTATTCTGTTCGTGCTGTATAACAATGGTTTGTTTCACACCCTCAACGGTTCGGATAAATCCTATTTCAAGACTATCCTTAAAACCTACCGTAAAGCCAAAGGGGGCAAGATACGCACCCACCTTTTGCTCTATCATTGCAATTTTTTTGCTTTCATCTCTTACCATGATGACCTCTCACAGCGTTTTGAAGGGTCTGAGAGTTCCTATCTGTGACTACAGTCAAGTGGTCTACTCGTACCTTACATTTCTCTTTCCGGACAAAGTGCATCAAGGGTGGCTGGACCATAGCGAGCGATAATGTCTGCAATTTTTTTGAGGGCATCTATGTAGGACTCATCATCGTAGTAGGTAAATGCGTCTCCATATCGATCCTCGGGGTAGTCGTTTTTCATATTTGTCCGAAGAGTCTTTCTAATCTCTAATGCACGTTCTCCATCGCACCAAGCATTTGCACCTAAAACCACGTCTAAAAGGCAGTGTCCTGGCTCCTCGCGCACTCCCGCTGTTTGTTTAGCCATGTTGGTATCAGCCAAATACATCCCTCGACGATCAAAAACAAGTCCTGTAAAGTTTCCACTGACATAACGGTTAAATCTCCAGTCAGAAACATCATCCCAGCCCTCAAAGGAAAAGCCAAGCGGGAAAAGAACGTCTCCAAGTAGTGACTTTACAAGCTGTGTGCGCTGCTCCCGACTGAGACTAAGGTTGACCTCTGAAATCTTTGGCGCCAGCGGTTCCTCTGCAGGTTTTTCAGCGATTTCTGCCGCGGCTTCTTTGGCGCGCTTCTCTCGATACAACGCATATTCTTCATCTGTCATACGGGCGTCCATGAGTTCATCAAGTATAGTGAAGCCTACACCCTCAATCATAAATACGAGCTTGTCAATCGCGTGAGGAAAGTCCTCATCGCCGTCGTACCAAACCCATTCTCCTTCTGAGGGGCGTGCCCAAGGACAGTGGTTTTTTACGAAATCTAGTTCTAAACGAGGGGTAATGGGTCCGTGTCGGCATGAGATATCGTATTGAGCACGAATCTTGTCCCCATATCGCGTGTGCTGTACAAAAATGGTTTGTTTTACACCTTCGACAGTTCGGATAAACTCTATGCACATACCGTCTTTAAAACCTACCGTAAAGCCAAAGGGAGCAAGATACGCACCCACCTTTTGCTCTATCATTGCAATTTTTTTGCTTTCATTTCTAATCATAAGTTTTCCTCTCGTGCTGTCTTGGCAGCGTTTGCTCGCACGGTACGCCAAACAAAAGTGCAAAGGCTTCTGCACCCGCAGCGATAGCTGCGGGATCATCAGCAGCACCAACGCCAGAAAGATCGTCAGCAAATAAAACAAATGCCAAAAGAAGAAGTCCTACGCCAGCAATCGTGGAATCTGTAGTGACAGACACTTTTTCCCATACAGGTTCTTTTTCCCATACAGGTTCTGTTTCTGGAACAGGAACAATAATGGGTTGGGGGTCAAGCTGTTCATTTTTTACCGAGGTGTAGTAAAACATTCCCGGAGCTTCGCCATAGCTACGGTAGCGATAGATTTTACTCGGATCTGTAAGAGATGGAATATCTAGATGTTCATCTATTTTTAGGGTGTTACCATAGCTTGCTTCAAAATCGTCTGCGTTATCAGAAGGCCGCTTAAGGTCTGGTGTCCAGTGAGATACATATCCCTCAAGCTGCGAGAGTCCCTTTGCATAGTTGGGAGCTCCTGGTGCATATGAACCAGGTTTGATCTCATATATTTCTGCCGTTTTTCCATTGAAGTACACAAGGTCAGCCCAGCCGCATGGTCCATTTCCATAGAAGGAGGCTCCAGGTATGCAATATTCTGCTACCACATTACCAGGATGTCTGAGCACGAAATAAACTTGCAAAAGTTCATGTGCTTCTTTGCCTTCTTCCCAAGGAAATAGGGCGGAAGGTACGAGTGGTGACATACCGTCAAGATCAAAAAGTGTTAGGGGTGTATTCCTGCAATACACATACTCATTGAGTGAGGACGGTAAAAATGACAATCCCTTGTAGACATCTCTACTAACAAAGCGCCCCACAGTCGGGTCGTACTCACGTGCTTGAGCATGGTATGTCTTTGCTGTTGTGTCCCACCTATATCCCGCAAAGCCAAAAGGTTGTGTGACCGCTGGTGTATCTCCAACAGTTTTACTCAAACATCCGAACTCGTCGTAGGCATATCCTGTCATTTTCCCATTAGGGTAGACATAGTCCAAGACACTGCCAAGTCCATCGGTAAAGAAGCTTGATGCGCCCCACTCATCTATCTGAAATGTCAGATCGTCGCCCCAAACGAAACTTTTTACTCCATCTGGCTGTTTTGCTTGCAACACGTTGCGATAGCACTTAGTCATATCAAGTATATATTCGACGCTATGAGTTGCATCAGAAAGCGACTCTGGGCTTGTAGGTGGTTGCTGCCCCAACGTGAGTTTCTCCATTACCGGTGCATCAAACACGCGCTCGCGTACGCGCTGTCCCAAGCCATTGTATTCGTATGCCTTGGCAGAGCTTGCATCCGCCGACCAGGCAAGATGATTACGTGCATCGTAGGTATAGCGATTGTACCTGTCGTTATCTTGCACAACGCCTGTCAGATTCCCGCGCCTATCGTAGGTATACGTGAAACTACCGTCGGTGCTCTCTTTACGCACGAGTTGATCTGCGGAATCATACTCATATGTCGTCTGTGTTCCACGTTCCCACGAGCTCACACGATTCCCAAATGCATCGTATGTATAAGACCTAACAGAAATATCGTCTTGGGATACATTGGTTATACGTCCAAGCAAATCGTACGCATAGGTATAGCTTCCGTTCTCGTCTGGGAGGCTTCTGCGGTAACACCTTGTACCTACTAGGTTGAGGGCGCTGTCATACTCGTAAGAGAGATCATCGACGATGCCCTTGGTATCGCTGTTGGTGAGGTGTGACAAGATGCCCAATGGGGTATATGAATACGTGCTTCTGCATCCATTTGAAAGAATTTTGTTGCTCAGTCGACCGTCATTATCGTAGGTGTAGCTTACCTCCATTGCATCAGCTGTCATCTTTGAGAGGCGCATAAGCTCGTCGTATTCGTATACGACCTCCTCTCCATTGGGATAGGTCATCGATGCTCGCTTCCCAAGGGAACCATAGCTATAGCTGATTGTGTTGCCCAGCTCATCCGTTACTTTAGTGATGTTGCCTAGGTTGTCGTGGTCAATCTGCATCTCGCCAAGTTGACTTTTTACGAGAGTGAGCCGGCGAAGGGCGTCATAGCTCAAAGCTACCGACTGTCCATCTGCATAACTCACATGCTCGAGCAAACCGCCCTTAGCATAGGAGAACTCTGTTAGGAGACCATCAGCATCCGTCTTGCTGACAAGCTGACCCATGGCGTTATAGCAGTAAGATTCGCCGTTCCCCATAGCGTCACGCACGTCTATCAGTCGGCCAAGCACATCCCGTTCATAGGCTGTCCAACGTGTATGGGCTTGTTCGTTTTGGCCATTGACCTGACTCTCCCCGAGTCCGACACTTTCTGCAAGCCGCTCGATGCGAGTGAGGTCGCCACACGCATCGTAGTCATAGTGCGTGCGATTGCCAAGAGCATCCACAACCTCAATCAGTTTGTTTGTAGGAGAGTATGCGTAGCGTGTCGTGGCGCCATTTGCGTCAGTACTCTCAACGACATTGCCCACAGCGTCATACATATATGTACGGCACTGACCCTCGTTTGTCTCTATAGAGATCATGCGGTTGAGCTGGTCGTAGTGATATGTTGCAACCAACCCATTTTGGTGACGGATTTCAGTTACATTGCCACAAGCGTCGTAGGAGAATCGCTCCCAAGTACCGTCCGGATGGATAATCTTTCCAAGAAGACCTCCAGGGAGATACTCTCTTTGTGTTATGCGGCCTGCTGCATCCGTGACACGTGCGAGGTTGCCAAGGGCGTCGTACTCGTAGCGCGTCTCGTTGCCACCCTCATCAATCTCGCGAACAAGCTGACCAGCGTCATCTCGTACAAACAGATGCTTGTTACCTTCCGCGTTTATTATCTGCTTTGCAAGACCAAATCGGTCATAAGAGATAATCGACATTCTGCCGTCCGCAGCCGTAATCCTCAACGGCCGGTTCATCGCGTCGTAGCTAATCTCCTCTAAAGATCCGTCAGGAAAGGTAACTCTACGGCGGTTTCCGCGTGGATCATACTCGATTTTGAGAGTGTTGCCGAGTGCGTCAGTTATAGAGATGGGCTTGCCGTGTTCATCGCGAGTATACTCAGTCCTCGCACCCCGTGGACTGATGTGGGCGACCACCTTGCCCATTGAGTCATATTCATAGCTTGTAGTATTTCCGCACTGGTCAACAAAGCGAACCATATGTCCCATATCGTCGTATGTGCGAACGATTTTGGTTCCGTCGAAGTCTTCAATTGAAGTTACATTACCGAGTTTGTCATAGGTGTAGTACCGCACGTGACCTTCAGCGTTTATGACTTTGGTGATATTACCTTGTGCATCGTAGGCGTACTTAGTCTGGGCACCCTTTCCATCGATTGCCAAGGTAACATTACCTAGCCCATCATACGCATAGCTCGTAATGTTACCTAGTGGGTCGATGATGCGAGAGATATTGCCATGATCATCGTAGGTGATATGGGTCTTGCTGCCGTCCGCTGCAGTAATAGTGACTGGTCGTCCTAAGTCGTCGCGTATGAACTTTTGCACCCTACCTAGGGCATCACGGATCTGTATGAGATTGCCAGCTTCGTCGTAGCGGTTGCGCCGAACCTCTCTGCCCGATAGTGCTACCTGCGTAACCCTTCCTGCCTTATCGTGTTCTGCTGAATACCAGCTGTGATCTGGATAGTCCACACGAGAGAGGTTGCCATCTTTGTTATAGTAATAGTTTGTGGTATATCCACTGCGGTCGGTCAGACTCGTTCGCCTGCCGTGTGCGTCGTATGTTGTCCTTGCGGTCCCCTGTACATCGGTAACACTTGTTGTTTGTAGAAGATTGTTTCGTCCATAGTGCGATATGCTTCCGTTTCTTTCGGTCACCCTTAGGACGTTATGGGCATCGTCATATTGATATTTAATATCAGATTCATCCGCAAATATCTGGCGGATGATTCGTGCATCTGCATCGTACTCATTGGTAAGCTCCTTGATACCTGCAGGGTTTGTGATGGCAACAAGCAGGTCATTGTGGTAGCTATAGCGAACATCGTTACCCAGTTCATCGGTTACACAGGTAAGGTGAGCTCCTTTATAGTGAAGACGAATGGTTCTTCCTACGCTGTCAGATGCAGAAGCTAAAAGTCCGTTATCGAAATACTGATAGTCAATACGCTCGCCTGTTGTGCTCTCAACTTGCTGAAGACGTCGATGGCCGTCATTGTCATAGGTAAAGTCAAGCCCGTTACCATTTGCATCGCGCTCTCGAACGATTCGGCCAAAAACATCAAAGAAGATGTTTGCCTTGCCACGGCGACACAGTTCAAACCCGTCTTTGTGCTTGGTGAGAGTGGTTACAGATTCGCTGGCTCCTACGAGAAGTCCATCTCCTGATGGATAGAGTTGCTCCTCGTGGCCATCTCCCCAGCGAACCACTGCACCGTCTGTCTGCATATTAACGGCAATTTCATGGCCTAGTGTCCATCCTTGTCCCAAACAGCCAGACGAGCTAGAACGCGAATTGTAGTGAAACCCAACAGAGAAAGGATAAGCGCCCTTGAGCTTAAGAAACTCCGTCTCATATGCGAAGTTTCCAGTGGCAAGGTTGACCGGATCGCCACCATAAGCGCAAGTCTTCGAGTTCAACCCGAGTTGAGCCTTCAGGATAATCTTTTTCAGTTCTGCGCTTGGCTCTTTCCCTAGGGCAAGTTCGTTGCGTGCTGCAAGGTAGTCATGAGCCAACTGTCTATCGATCCAACTCCTATCGATTCCAGAGAGATGGATGTCTCCTGTCTTTGGATCGTAGGACACTCCGTTCAGTGCCTCGTTTGCCTTGTTGAGTCGGCTTAACTGAGCTTGGCTGTTGGAATAGATAGATCCGTCACCCAAGTACGCAGTTGCCTTTTCGAGAAGCTCTTGCAACCTCCGAAGTTTGGCATTGTTATTATCAATGGAGCTTCTGACGTTCGAGGCGCCCCCTGGGTTGTCATGACCGTACTTATCAATCCACTCCCATAAATCAGTGTTTGCATGCTGCAAGGATGTGATATTCCGCTGAATTTGATCGGTATCGATGACCGAATATCCGTAACCAGACAATTCTGTAAGACGTTGCTGATCCGTCGCTATGTCATTGATGAATGCCTTGATAAAGACGATGTGCTGCATGAGCGCTGGAATCTTTACCTGCTGAAAGTAGTCATACATTTTTCGGTATGCTCGGCTGTTGCATAGCGAGTCATCCTCGGCTATTGAGCAGATAGTATCAATCTGGCCTTGACACTCACTTGCTTGTTTGCTCAGCTCTGCTGAATCAGATGCAAGAAGATTGGTAAGACACGAAATATCAATCCTCATCGCGTTACCATGCCTTTCGGATCGACGGTTTTTGAAGAGAGCCTTACCCGAAAAAATGTGCGCTTGCTCAGATCTAGAGAAGTGCAGTCAAGGAGCATTCTGCGTCAAAGGTGCTCCTTGGCAGCGTATTATATGCCACTACGTGCGCGAACTTGCCCTGCTGCGCCCTCTTGGAATGAGATGGTAATGTATCGTTTTGCAGCGGAACAATAAACCGCTTCAGACCCCTCTTCGCTCTGAGAGCCGATATGCGCCATTTTGAGATGATATTGAATAAAATATTTATATTTGAAATGTAGGCACAGCTCTTCTACCTGCAAGTTTGTTAGCCTTGCAAGATGCGGCAAAACGCGGGAAAATAGCTGCCTTTCAAAACAAGCGTTCTACCAGCGGAAATGCTGCAGTACAAATTTCAACGAATGGCGCATATCGGCTCTCAGAGCGAAGAGGGGTCTGAAAACACCACTTTTCGAAGGATGGTGACCAAGGCCAGTCACAAAACCTCATCGCTTAGAAGAGCAACCGCAAACGATTTAAATTTCACCATCTCATTCGAAAAGGGTTCCCAATTCTTTTCAGGCAACAAAAAGGGTTCCTCATTCTCTTTTAGGGCTACAAACGGGCAGGTAAATTTTTCGCCTGTGATGCTTTAGGAACCCTTTCGATAGCGGGTGATGAATTAGGAACCCTTTTGTGCCATGGTGAAGAAGCACGAAGATGGATAATCATAGAAGAACGTGCATACTTCTTATCGCAATTGTCTAGTTTGACTTTCATGTGAGTAAGTTCGTCAATACAGCAGGCAAAAAAGCATAATCAGGCACCTTAAAAGCTCACTTGGTCATATACTAATGGTTAACTAGTGAAAAAGTTAGGATAATAAAACGATACGAGGACAGCTTATGGCGGCAGAGTATTCAGAATTGGAAGCCCATGAGCCAAAGGCCAGCTTCGGTACACCTACCCTTTCGACAATGGTTTCTCCATGATTCCGAAGTTTAACTAGACCCTGTTTTGTTGAAGTCCCAGCTTAGGG